>CBEVHI010000024.1:0-16041 GCA_965549635.1 uncultured bacterium
GTCTTGCGGTAGACCCGAATGGCGAGCGGAGCGAAGACCACCAGGATGCCAACGATCCACAGCAGGGAAGTGACCACCTCTCCGGCGACGGTTTGCCCGGCCGGGAGCACGCCTTCGCCCAGAACGAGGCCGCGAATGGCGTTGGTCAACACCGTGATCGGCTGGTTCTCGGCGAACCCCTGCAACCAGGACGGCAGCGTCTGGGTGGGGATGAACACCGAGCTGGCGAACACCAGGGGGAACACCGGCAGGAACACGGCCGACTGGGCGGCCTCAGGGTTCTTGACCAGGAGGCCCAGCACGGCCATCACCCACGACAGGCTGAAGGCGAACAGCAGAGCCAGCACGAGGCCCATCGAGATGCCCAAGAAGTCGGTCTGGACACGGAACCCGATCAGGAATCCGACGCCGAGCATCAGTGAGATGACAAACCAGTTCCTCAATAGGTCAGAGATCGTGCGTCCTGCCAGCACGGCGGAACGGGCCATCGGAAGCGACCGGAAGCGGTCGATGACACCGGCCGAGAGGTCTTCGGTGAGCCCCAAGGCCGTCTGGCCTGCTCCGAAAGCCGCGACCTGGATCAGCAGACCCGGAACCAACCAGTTGATGTAGCTCCCGCCGGCGGCCGGGGGGAGCGCCATGCCGATCGCCCCACCGAATACATAGTTGAACAGCAGCAGGAACATGACCGGCTGCACGGTGGCGAACAGCAACACCTGTGGAAGCCGCACGTTGCGCCGCAGATTCCGTTTGGTGATGACGAGGGTGTCTTTGATCGTGTGCAACAGCGTCATCCGGGTGCGGACGGGCGCCGTGATGGCTGCGGTGGTCATCGGCTACTCCTTGCCGGGCGGCGTGCTGCGTCGCCGTCCTTCTCCTCGTGCTCCGCCGTGTGTCCGGTGAGCTCCAGAAACACGTCGTCGAGCGTCGGCCTGCGAAGCGAGATGTCCTCTGGCACGACCTCGATACGGTCGAGGACGCGTACCGCGTCGGTGAGTGTCGCCGGGCCGTGGGTGGCAGGAACGACGATCCGCTTGGACTTGGGTTCGAATGTCGGTCGATACCCGTTCACCTGGGCGAGGGCGGTCATGGTGCGCTCCCGTTCGCTGTCGGGGACCGCGACCTCGACGACGGCTCCGCCCATGTTCTCCTTGAGTTGTGCCGGGGTGCCCTCGGTGATCAGCTTGCCGTGGTCGATGACGCCGACACGGTCTGCCAGACGATCGGCCTCGTCGAGATACTGGGTGGTGAGCAAGATCGTCGTGCCGTCACGAACCAGGTCCTGGATGAGGTCCCACAGGTCGATGCGGCTTCCCGGGTCGATGCCGGTTGTCGGCTCATCCAGGAACAGGACCTGTGGCCGGCCGATCACGGACGCGGCAAGGTCGAGGCGCCGCTTCATCCCTCCCGAGTAGGTGCGCACCGGACGGTCGGCGTCGTCGGCGAGGCGGATGCGCTCCAGGATGTCTGCCGCCCTGCGCTTGGCCTCGGCCTTGGACAGGTTGTAGAGGCGCCCCACCATCTCAACGTTCTCCCTACCGGTCAGGTAGGCGTCGACGGCGGCGAACTGGCCGGCCAGTCCCATCCGCGTACGGGCGGTCTTCGGGTCGGCGAGCACATCGATGCCTGCGACGTGGGCACGCCCCGAGTCCGGCTTGATGAGGGTGGTCATCACTCTGATCAACGTCGTCTTGCCGGCGCCGTTGGGGCCGAGGAGGCCGTAGATGATGCCCGGCTCGACCTCGAGGCTGACATCGTCGAGGGCAGTCAGGGCACCGTAGGTCTTGGTGATGCCTTCTGCGCGCAGAATAGGTTGCGTCATGAGGTCCTTCCTTTCCGACGGGACACCTTAGTTGAGGTAGTAAACTATACAAAGTCGCAAGTATTTACTTTGTGAACTAAAGTGTGTCCCATGCACACCGATCAACTGGCGACCGACGTGATGGGCCTGCTCAAGGAGCTGTCCAACCGCATGCGGCACCGGGTCTTCACCCGACTCGAAGAGCTCGACGTTGCTCCACAGATGGCGTGGGCCCTGCACCACCTCGGTGGTGGTGTGCCGATGGGCACGCTGGCAGACCGCCTGTCCTGTGATGCCTCGTATGTGACCGGCATCGCCGATGCACTCGAACTGCGCGGCTTTGTTGAGCGCAGACCAGATCCCTCCGATCGGAGGGTGAAGCAGCTCGTGCTGACGGACCGCGGTCGAGAATTCAAGGAGAGGGTGGAGGAGCGCCTCTTCGAACAGCCTCCTCTGCTCAGGTTTCTGGATGCTGACGAACTCGAGTCGCTGAGGGCAATGCTGGCCAAGATGCTGGCCGCCGCCGAGGCGGAGACCCCCTGATTCTCGGAAGCTGGCTTTGGGGTCGAGTGGGTGAGGAGAACTTTGGCGTGACGGAAAGCCCTTGGGGGCCTCGCGCACAACCGTCGATCGCTCCACCGGGCACCATCCGACCGACCTCCTAGGATCAGTCCCACCGAGAGGGGACCGATGCAGCTGCTCATCGTTGGCGCGGGAGGAGTCACGAGGGATCTGCTGCGCGGCCTCGGCGAGCAGTGGACCGTCACCGTTGTGGACATCGACTCCCAGCGGCTCGCGCTCGCAGCCCGTATCCGACCCATCACCACCGTTGTCGGAGACGGCTCGAGCAGAGTAGTGCTCGAGTCGGTGGGGTTCGGCGACGCCCTGGTGGCCGCGACGAACAACGATGCGGTGAACCAAGAAGCTTGCAGACTGGCGAAGGAGGCGGGGGTGGCGCGCGTGGTGTCGGTAGCCGCCGACCCAGAACAGCTCGTCACGTACCGGGCGCTGGGCGTCCCGGCCTTCTCTCCGGATCGGCAGACGGCTCGAAGGATCGAGATCAACCTCGAACCGCATCGTGTCGCCTCAGCGGCCTTCGCCGACGGAATGGCGGAGGCAGCCGAGTTCAAGCTGGCCGCGGACTCACCCCTCGTGGGAAGATCGCTCGCGGAACTGCACACCGAGACGTCACTCATCGCAGCGGTGCTCAGAAACGGTGAGCTGATCATTCCCCACGGCAGCACCGTCCTCCAGGGCGGAGACCTGGTCACCGTCGTCGGGGCCGCCGCCGACTACGGAGACATCGTGCGTTCGTTCACCACCGGGACCGCTCGCTTTCCAGCCGAGTACGGCCGGCAGGTAGCTCTTGTGGTGGACAGCGAATGGGATCTCAGCGAGCTGCTTCCCGAAGCCGTGCAGATCACACGAAACAGTGCCGCCGAGTCGGTGCTGGTGCTCCACCGCCGGCTCGAAACCATGCGGGACAAACCGCAGATGCAGGAGCTCGCCGACCTTCTGGATCGGGTGCCGGACTACACCGAAGAGGTACACGTTCAGATGCGTGCGATGGAGCGTGGCCAGTCGGTGCGATCGGTCGTTTCGGCCGAGAGTGTCGGCCTGGTGGTGCTGCGCGCACCTGTGGGGGGTTGGCTTGCTCGCCGTTGGGGCCTGCTACGGCTCAGCAGACGGATGAGAGGCATCGACAAACCGGTCCTCTTGGCTGTCGGCAGGACCCCATACCGGCACATCGTCGTCGAAGTGACGACGGGGGCAGCCGCAGCCGGCAGGGCTGCGATCGATCTCACCGTGTTCGGCAACACCAGATTGATCGCCGTCGCCGCGGTCCCGCCGGCCTTCATGGTCGGCGAGGAGGCCCTCGAGACGGCGAGTCACAGCATCGTCCTTCTGAGGGAGGAGGCGGCCATCAAGGGCGTGACCGTGAGGGGTGAGGTGCGTCACGGCAACCCGGTACGCTCGCTCCTCGACTCCGTTCAGGCAGAAGGACTCCTCGTGGTGCCGATGCCGAATCGGCTGCCGACGATCTTCAATCCCGGCCTGGTTGGACTCCTGATCGCACGTTCCGAAACGTCGGTGCTGCTGGTACCGGAGGGACCGATCTACGGCGATAGGGCATAGCGTGTCCCCGGAGCAACTGGTTGCCCAAGAAGCGCCGACACTCATCCTGATCGCTTCGGCCGCGTTCGTGCTGCCGCTGCTTGCCAGGCGGGCGCACACACCCGGTGTGGTGCTGGAGATCCTGTTCGGTGTGATCATTGGTCCGGTCCTCGGCATCGTCCAGGAAGGCCCGTTCCTCGACGAACTCGGCGAGCTCGGCCTGTTCCTCTTGATGTTCCTCTCGGGTTTCGAGATCGATCTCGGCATGTTCGATCGCCGGCGCCCGCGTCAACTCGTCAGGGGACTGACGGTCTTTGCCGTCACCATCGCAACCGCCTGGGTGGCGGCGCACATGCTTGGCCAGGGGTTCTTCCTCACGTTCGTTCTGGCCACGACCTCGGTGGGGCTGGTCGTGCCAACCCTGCGGAGCACACGCAGGATGGACACACCGTTGGGTCAGATCATCCTGATGTCGGCTCTCCTGGCCGACTTCCTCACGCTGCTCGGGGTCACCGCGGTAGCGTTGATCGAGGAGCACGGTGTCACCTTGCAGTTGCTGGACCTGCCACTCTTCTTCGTTGTCGTGGCGGTGATCCTGTTGGTGATCCGAAGGGCTGCGTGGTGGCGACCCGAGTGGTTTGGACGGCTCTTCGACCTCGACGATCCCGAGGAAGTGGGCATCCGCGGCTCGCTGGCGCTGATGTTGATTTTCGTCGGCCTCTCGCTCGTGCTCGGGATCGAACCGATCCTCGGAGCTTTTCTCGCCGGCGCCGTCTTCGCGGTGATCTTCCGACATCGAGGCGCACTCGAACAGAAGCTGAGCGGCTTCGCCTACGGCTTCCTCATTCCCATCTTCTTCATCAATGTCGGCATTCGCTTCGATCTGCACGAACTCGGCGACGCGAGCGCGCTGGTAGGAGCAGCCGCATTGATTGGCCTTGCTGTGCTCGTCAAGTTGATCCCTTCACTCGCCCTCATCAGACGCAGGCGCTCACTCAGAGAAGTGCTGGCTGCAGGGATGCTTCTCTCCTCTCGCCTCAGCCTGATCATCGCGGTCGCCGAGCTCGGGGTGCAGTTGGGAATCATCGATCGCGTTCTAGAAGCACAGATCATCTTGCTTGCCGGAGTGACGAGCACGTTGGGGCCGGCCGCATTCCGAGCCCTGCTCCCCGCACTGGAGGCGGACCCCAATGGGTGAGTTTTGGAGCGCCTCGTCGGTAACCTCTGGGCCTCGTGCATAATGATTGCCAAGCTCCGAGCCAGTTGAGGACCCGATGAATCCAACCGATCCGAGCCCTCTGCAACGCGATGTCCAACCGGTCGACGTCGGACCTTCGGCATGAAGCGGGAGTTGGGACTCTTTCCCGTCATCGCCATCAGCCTCGGGGCAATGATCGCTCCTGGCATCTACATCCTGCCGAGCCTCGGTGCCAAGATCGCCGGACCTGCGGTCGTGGTCGCCTTCGTGCTCGCGGGAGTGGTCGTGCTTCCGGCGGCACTCTCCAAAGCGGAGATGGCCACGGCGATGCCGGAGGCGGGCGGCACCTATGTGTTCATCGACAAGGCGATGGGGCCGCTCATGGGCACGATCTCCGGCTTCGGTGTGTGGTTCTCTCTCGTCTTCAAGTCGGCATTCTCGTTGGTGGGTCTCGGTGCGTATCTGATCCTGTTCTCGAACCTCCCCGCCAAGCCGGTCGCTCTCGCCCTGGGCGTCGCGCTGATTGTGATCAACGTCGCCGGGGCCAAACAGGCGGCCGGCATCCAGATAGCAGTGGTCGCGACCGTGCTGTTATCACTGGTCGTACTCGTCGTTGGCGGTGCCCCACACATGGAGAGCGCACGTTTTGAGGCGTTCTTCGGTGACGGTGTACAAGATCTGCTGACAGCAGCGGGAGTGCTGTTTGTCGCCTACGCAGGTGTCACGAAGGTGGCCAGCATCGCTGAGGAGATCCGCAACCCTGGCCGTATTCTTCCGACCGGAATCCTTGTCAGCCTCGGTATCGCGATGGTCGTGTATCCACTCATCGTCGGTCTGATGGTGGGCGTCCTCGGGTCGGGTGAACTCTCCAAGACCGTCACTCCGGTCATCTCGGTCTCCGAACGGTTCCTCGGCGAGGCCGGTGTCGACGTCATGGCGGTGATTGCTGTCCTTGCGCTCTTCAGTATGGCCAACGCCGGCTTGCTTGCCTCCTCCCGCTACCCATTCGCGATGAGTCGCAACTCTCTCGCTCCCGTCGCACTCTCCCGCCTCTCGCGTCGCTCCAACACACCAGCCGTGTCGATCATCGCGACCGGAGTCGTGATGCTCGCGCTCATCGCTTTCGTTCCGCTCCTCGAACTCGCCAAGCTCGCCAGTGCGTTCCAGCTGCTCGTGTTCTCCCTGGTCAACCTCTCCGTCGTGGCGTTTCGCGAAAGCAAGGTCGCCTGGTATCAGCCTGAATTCCGGTCTCCGCTCTACCCGTGGGTGCAGATCTTCGGCGTCTTGGCAGCGGTGGTGTTGCTGACGCAACTCGGGACCATCCCGCTCGTCGGGGCCGGTGGCATCATCATCGGGGGATACGTTTGGTACCGCGTGTTCGGACGTTCCCGGGTCAGCAAGCAGAGCGCCTCCCTGGATGCGCTCCGGACGCGAACGACCTCCGGCCTGGTCGAGCGAACGCGTGAGAAGATCCAATCGCCCGGAGCGAGCGGTCTGCTGGTCCTGTTCCATCACGGCGCTTCACAGGACCGAGAGCGATCCGTGGTCGAGCTCGGACTCAATCTGCTGCAGTCCGGCGGACGGCTCTCCGTTGCCCACGTCGACACGCACGACACCGGGCTCATGATCCCTGTCCCCGACCTCCCTGCCGGCGCAGAAGAGCTCGATGTGGACGAAGAACGGAGCCGACAGCGACGCGCCGCAATCCTCGGTCTGGTGACCCAGCGCGAAGCCGAGATGGTGCTCGTGGAAGTGCCGCCACTCCTCAGACGAACCCGGCACTACATTGCCGACGTGCGTTGGTTGCGGGAACATGCCGATGCTTCCGTGCTCTTCTTCCACTATCGGGGGTTCCTCAGACTCGGCACGATCGTCATCATGGGCTCCGGCGGACCGGCAGACGTCGACAAGATCTCGATTGCCCACCACCTCGCCCATCGAGACGATGCCCTGCTCCGACTTGTTCACGTACTGGATGAGGCGGCGTCGGACGCAGAGGCCGCCTCGATACGCGACTACCACCACCAACTTGCCGAACTGACAGATGTGCGAGTGGAGAGCCGCGTGGAACGCCACGCCGACCTGTTCGGCCATCTCGATCGGCTCACTGAGGATGCCGACCTGGTGATCCTCGGAGCAGCCGCACACCCAACATCACATGTCGACCTCTCCGACCGGATAGCCGACGCGCTGCGGGTACCCGTCTTGACCGTGTCTTCGCGAGTGGAGCACCGGCCCACCATCGCCCAGCGAGTGCTGGAACGCATCATCTACTAGCGCTCCGTCGGAGTACGCTGGCGACATGGAGCTCAGGGCTGTAGCCCGTCTGTTGTTCAATGTGGCGAAGGCCGTTCTGGAGCGGGTCGTTCATCGCTTGGTACACGGCCCCGCGGTGGCGTCCTGGTCGTGGAGTGTCGAACTGCGGGTCGTGGCGTTGCGGGCTTTCCTCTCGGCAGGTGTCGCCTACGGAGGGCGAGGGGGCAGAGGGGCCATCGAGCATCGCCTCGATCCGCCGGTTCCACGGACGCTGCGCGGTCTCATCGACGTCGAACCGGGCACACTCGGCGATGTGGATGGCGAGTGGGTCCGGAGAGTTGGTTTCGACGATGCGACGACACTCCTGTATCTGCACGGTGGCGGATACATCGGGGGAAGCCCGGCGACGCACCGGCCCCTTGTCAGCCGTCTGACCTGGGCGCTGAAGACCCGGACGTTCTCGCTCGACTATCGGTTGGCGCCCGAACATCGCTTTCCCGCTGCGCTGGATGACGCTGTCGCAGCGTATGAGGCGTTGCTGGCGTCGGGTGTCGAACCGGCGTCACTGTTCGTTGCCGGCGATTCGGCAGGGGGAGGACTTGCCTGTGCGCTGCTGCTGCGTCTCCGCGACGACGAGAAGCCCCTGCCCGCGGGAGCCGTGCTCTTCTCGCCGTACACGGATCTCGAGCACACCGGAGCTTCGATCGTGCAGAACGCCTCCACGGACTACCTTCCGATCGGTGGGTCCCAGGTCAACACGATCTACCTGGGTGATCACGATCCCAAAGACCCACTGGCTTCACCGATGTATGGGAACTACACGGGGATCCCGCCGCTGCTGGTCTTCGCGGGGAGCAGGGAGATGATCCTCGATGACTCGATCCGGCTCGCGAAGAGAGCGGTGGATGACGGGGTGGAGGTCACGCTGCACATCGAGCCGGACATGGTGCACGTCTGGCCGGCGATCCTTCCAGAACAACCTGCAAGTCGTAGGACGCTTGCCATCGCCGCGGAGTTCGTCTCCTGACGTCAGACCGTCGGGTCGTCTTCCGCGAGGGTCAGTGAGACGTGGCCGCAATCGGTACAGACTCGCCGGATGAGTCCGGCGTGAGTCGTGACGGCCAGATAGGTGTGTTCATGCTCCTCAGGGAGGGAGTCTTCGTCACGGAGAGCCTTGAGCCGATCCAGAGGCCAGATCCCGGTTTGGCGAAGCTGGTCCCTCGTCGCAGCACCCAGGTACCTCGTCCTGGTCGCGAACCGGTTCGATCGTCGGGGCGCGACCAACTCTTCACTGAGATCCACCTCGATCTCCTCAGCAGCCTGCTGATCCGGTGGTTCGGCCGGTGGTGCCTCCGGCGGCTTCAGCCTCGGCTCCCGAACCGGCTCCTGCTCCGGAGGGGACTGGTGCTCGGTCGGTAGCGCAACGGTTGGTCGGGGCTTGTGCTGCGGCCGGTCGTCTATTGGTGGTGGCGTGGGCCCCTGGTCCTTGTGTCGTCGCCGCTTCTTCTTCGGCACTTCGATCGGCCTTCGGGCCGCATGAAGGACGAATTCGAGGGACGCGAAGAGATGCGGGTTGGAGGGCAGAAAGTGGATGCGTTCACCTTCGATGTCGAGTTCGAAGAGCTCGGGGGACAGCTGAGTGACCCCGACGTCGCTGAGGGCGTAATCGCCGAGACTCGTCCGGGCGCGCTTGAGGACCAGCCGATCGTTGACGATCTGCAAAACCACGTCGATGCCTTCGGGGTCATCCGGCAGACGGACGACCCCACTGACCCGGATCATCTCACCCCCGTGCGCGCTCAGTGAGATGTTTACGCGCTCCAAGCGGTCACGTCAAGGGCTATTGCTCCTGGACTACCCGTAGGATGCGTCCCGAGGTCGTGGATCGACCGGAGAGGAGGGCCTGTGCGCATCGCCGTCTATGGTGCCGGAGGGGTGGGTGGATACTTCGGTGGGAGGCTTGCCCGGGCCGGTGAAGATGTCTCGTTCGTGGCGAGGGGCAGGCACCTGGAGGCACTGCGGAGTCGCGGGCTACGCGTCAAGAGCACCTTCGGGGACTTCGACGTCGTCGCGCCGGTGACCGACGATCCCGCCAGCATCGGTCCCGTCGACTTCGTGCTGTTCACCGTCAAGTCCCAGGACACCCCTGGCGCCGCATCCCGCCTCGGACCACTTCTCGGTCCGGAAACCGGGGTCGTGTCGCTGCAGAACGGCCTGGGAAACGAGGAGGCGATTGGCGCGGTGATCGGCCCCGACCACGTGTTGGGCGGTGTCGCCTACATCCTGTCGACGATCGGTGAGCCAGGTCTGATTGTTCACAGTGGAGGGCCGGCCAGTGTCGTATTCGGTGAACTCCACCATGGACAGACAGACCGTGCCCGCCGTCTCCTCGCTGCCTTCGAGCGTGCCGGAGTCGACGCCACGCTGTCGGACGACGTTCAGGCGGTCCTGTGGGACAAGTTCGCTCTGATCTGTGCGCTCTCAGGAGCCACCGCGGCGATTCGGCTTCCCATAGGGGAGATTCGCGAGACGCCCGAGTCGTGGCACTTGTACGAGACGCTCCTGGACGAGGCTGCCGCGGTGGCCGCTTCGGAAGGTGTCGAGCTGTCCGAGGCGACCCTTCAACGCCAGAAGGCGTTCGCCCTGGGTCTCGAGCCCGGCGTGTACTCCTCCCTGCACTACGACATGACGAACGGCAAGCCGATGGAACTCGAATCTCTGCAGGGCGAGCTTCTCCGCCGGGCCGCTGCAGCCGGCGTTCCCGTTCCGGTGTCAATGGCCGTCTATGCGATCCTGCGGCCATGGGCAGAGAGGAACGCGCTGGGCTGAACTGTCCGGTGCAGCGTCGTGCGGCTATGCTGCCCGAGCTCAAGTATTCCCGACCTTCTGCCGACCCTTCGTCTGTGCTCACCGACTCACTCTCCATCCCTCACCCCCGCGTGCTGGCCCGGCACGCTCTTCCACAGCTCTTGGAGAGCACGCTGATCCCGCTGGCGGTCTTCTATGTGGTGTTGTGGACGGCTGGTGTGTGGGGTGCGCTGATCGGGGCACTGGTTTGGTCGTACGCGGCGTTGATTCGGAGACTGGCGACCGGCCGGGAGGTGCCCGGACTCCTCATCCTCGGCGTGTTGGGATTGACGGTGCGAACCGTCATTGCCATCGCGACCGGAAGCGTCTTCGTCTACTTCCTGCAGCCGACCATCGGCCTGGTGGTGGTGTCCGCGGCGTTCCTCATGTCCCTTACCCATGGCATGCCGCTCGCGCAGAGGCTCGCGGCCGACTTCATCCCGATGTCACCCGAGATGATCCGAAGGCCCGCTGTGCGGTGGTTCTTCCTTCGAGTGTCACTGCTGTGGGGGCTGGTGTTTCTGGGCAACGCCGCGGCGACGTTCTGGCTCTTGTTCAGCCAGCCTGTCGCGACGTTCCTGGTCGCCAAGACGGTCGTGTCCCTCGTCATGATCGGGGCTTCGATTGTGGCGTCGTGGTTCCTGTTTCGAAGAGTCATGTCTCGTCATGGCATCGCGATCGAGTTCGGCTGAAACCTCGCGAGTGTTCAGGTGAGGATCTCTGCCTCGAACCGGTAGAGACGGACCGGCTCGTCGGCCCCGATGTACGCCTTGCGGCGGGCGATGGCGATCTGCTGTTCGGCCGTTTCGATTCCGGGGATGGCCGGGAGGAGCAGGGCTCGCCGTCCGGCACGGTTCTCCACAATCACCCCGTAGCGGGACGGATCGAGGTCTTCCGGCCCTTCGACAGGAACGGGCCGCTGGAGCAGGTAGACGGTGATGTCGAGATCGTCGACATCACGGACAGGGGGAAATCGCGGGTCGGACGTCGCCGCATTCACCGCCTGGCGAACGAGCTCGGCGCGCAGGGTTGGTTCCGTGGGGACGACACTGCCGACACATCCGCGCAGCCGGCCCTCGGCCTCAGGCCTTGCCGGCTCATGCAGCGACACGAAGACACCCTGAGCGGGTGTGTCGTCTGGCTCGACGGCAATGAGCCGCCCGGTGGCCAGATGATGGCGAATGGCGTCTCTTGCAAGGGTGACGTATGGATGCTCCACAGATCGAACGATACTCATCCAGTGCATGCCACAATTGCGGGATGACATCAGTCGAAGCGCTTGAAGCAGCACTTCGCCGGGCCGGTGAGGAGCATCACCAAGCTTTCCAATCTACGGACGGGTACGACCCCGACTGGGGCCATTGGTACGCGAGGTATGTGTTCGAGCACGACTCGGTTCCCGCAATGACCCAAGAAGAGCTGGCGACGCGCCTGTTCGAACTCGCCGAGAACGATCCAGGGACTGAACCATGGTCCTGGTACTACGCGCGGTCTCTGTTGTCGACATGACGACGCCCGTAGCGAATCCTGTTCTACTCTGAGGGTTCGTGGCATATCCGCATCGACATCGTCGTCTGTTCCGCTCCGGCAATGTGACTGCGATGATGGTGGTCGCCGGCGTTGTGGGCGCCGGAGCCGGTCTCGGAGCGGTCGTCTTGATCAAGTCGATCGACTACATCAGCGAAGCTGTTGCCCGACTCGACGTTGTGGGTCCGCTGCCATGGCTGTGGCCGTTGATCCTGATTCCGATCGCTTTGATGGCCTCGTGGTGGCTGACCAAGACGTTCGCATCGGAGGCGGCAGGGCACGGGGTTCCGCAGATACTGGCGGCCATCACCGTTGCGGGAGGCTACATCCGCTGGATCGTCGGTCCGCTCAAGATCATCGCGTCGGCGATCACGATCGGTGCCGGCGGTACGGCCGGTCGTGAGGGACCGATCGCGCAGATCGGAGCAGGATTGGGTTCCTTCGTGGGACGTTGGTTGAGGCTCTCCGAAGGAGATTTGATCAGCCTCGTTGCTGCCGGGGCCGGTGCTGGGATCGCAGCGACGTTCAATGCGCCCATCGCCGGGATGTTCTTCGCGATGGAGGTGATCCTCGGCAGTTTCTCCGTGCGTCACCTGCACACGGTTGTCGTCGCGACCGTCGCCGGCGCCGTGGTCAGCCATAGCATCCTGGGACGAGGTTTGACGTTCGTTGTCACCGCCCACTCACTGGCGCATCCCATGGAGCTGCTGGCCTACGCGGGGCTGGGCCTTCTCGTGGTGGCAGGTGCTCTCGTCTTGCTGTGGTCGCTCGACTTCTGGGAGGAGAAGCCGCATCTGCTGATCGGTTGGCGGAGGCCGCTCCTCGTCTCTTTCGCCGTGGCGATTCCCGTCGCGATCTTCCCCGAACTGGCCGGAACGGGCCAGGCGTTCATCAGTAAGATCCTCAACGGCCAGGTGAGCATGGCCTGGTGGCTTCTGGTCATCCTGGCGGTACTCAAACCGATCGCCACAGGAGCCACGTTTGGTGCCAGGGGATCGGGGGGCATCTTCATGCCGAGCCTGTTCATCGGTGCAGCACTTGGAACCGGGTTCGCTTCACTGCTGAGTCCCATTTGGACCGCATCGACACTGCAGCCGGAAGCTTTTGCTTTGGTGGGGATGGCGGCAACCTTCGCTGCCGTGGCAAGAGCGCCGCTCACGGCGATTCTCATCGTGTTCGAGGTGACCGGGGACTACGGACTCGTGCTGCCGCTCATGGTGGCCACCTCGATCGCCATGCTGCTTGCACCCCGCCTCTACGCCGAGAGCGCCTACACCAAGCCGCTTTCCAGGATGGGGATCAAGGTGACGCGGGGTGGGGAGATCGACCTCCTGGATGCGGTGCGTGTGGGTGAAGCAATGACCGAAAAAGAAATGGTCGCGCAGGCGGACCTCACCCTCGCCGAGTTGCAGGGACTCCTCGATCGAGGGAGGCACCACGGAGTTCCCGTGATTGATCGCAACGATCACCTCGTTGGAGTCGTAACCGTCACCGACATCCTTCGTGCCGGAGGACCATCCGATCAGGTGACCGTCAGGGAGGCGATGACCCCCAAGCCGGTGACGGTCACGCCGGACACACCTGCCTCGGAGGCGCTCGAACGCATGGCCGCTCTGGGGGTTGGTCGCATCCCGGTCGTCGACAACGAGGACGCCCGTCACCTGGTCGGCATGTTCCGTCGGGAGGACGCGGTCAACGCCTACCACCAGGCAAGAGGGGCGGCAGTACGCCAGGCGGCGGAGCGTGAACACTTCCGGCTCCGGACCAGAGTCGGGGCGCACTTCTTCGACTTTGTCGTCCCTGATCGGTCGATGGCCGTCGGTCGCCAGGTGAAGGAGATCCCGTGGCCAGAGGGCTGTCTCGCCGTGTCGGTGATCCGAGAGGGAGAGGTGCTGGTCGCACAAGGAGCAACCATCCTCGAGGCCGGAGACAGGGTCACCTGCTTCGGCGACGATCGCATGCGTGACCGTCTGCTCCACCGGCTGCGGCCCGATGAGCCGCACGCATCGGAGGAAGGCCCGGGCGAAGAGTCGGTGTGACCGGTCAGCTCCCGTCTGGTCGTTCACCGATCGTCACCGTGACGGTCGCGCTATCGCTTCCACGGACGTACCCGATCTGGATCTCATCGCCGGGGTTCGTGCCGTTGATCGCCGCGACGAGATCCTGAGAGTCGGTGACCTTCGTGTCGCCGAACTGCACGATCACGTCGTACTTGAGAAGCCCTGCGTCGTCCGCGGGACCTCCGGGGACGATCTCGCCGATCAGCGCACCGTCCTCAACGGCGATGTGAAGTTCCTTGGCCGCCCCGGGTGAGTTGTCGATGATGCCGACACCGAGATAGGGCTCACCGACTCCGCGTGCGAAGCGGTCGAGAACCTGCTTGGCGCTGTTGATGGAGATGGCGAACCCGACATTCTGGGCGTTGCCGGCGATCGCCGTGTTGATCCCAATCACTTCCCCGGCCGCGTTCAGCAGCGGTCCTCCCGAGTTGCCGGGATTGATGGCGGCGTCGGTCTGGATGGCATCTTCCACGACGCCCTGCTGGGTCGTGATCCTGCGGTGGAGCGCCGAGATGATGCCGAGCGACACGGTCGGATCGGCAGCGTTGAGCGCGAGGGCATTGCCGATGGCGATCGCAGGATCGCCCACCTCGATGGCGTCCGAGTCGCCGAGGGAGAGAGGGACCAGGCCGGACGTGTCGTCCACCTTCAGGAGGGCCAGATCCCGGTGAGGTGCCTGTGAGACGATCTCTGCCGGCCGCTGCTGTCCGTCCCGGGTCGTCACGGTGATCTTGGTCGCTCCCTTGACGACGTGAAAGTTCGTCAGGATGTGACCCTCATTGTCGATCACGACCCCGGTGCCTGCGCCGGCCGGTACCTCCTGGCTGTTGCCGAAGAAGTCGGTGAGAACCTGGTCCTGGGTGACCGCGACCACACCGGACTCAACGCTCTTGACAAGCGGCGAGATGTCGAAGAGCCCGAGCGATCCGACGGTCGTTGTCGTCGTTGTGGTCGTGTCGATGGTCTTCGTCGTCGTGGTCGTCGCCGACTCGGGGAGTGTGCAGCCGCTGGCGACGATGAGGAGAAGAGCTGTGGCGATGATCAGGCTGAAACGCTTCATGATTGAACCTCACACCTTGGGAGGCGAAGATTACGAACGCAACGGCGGTGCGAGACCGAAACGAGCTGATTCTCAGCAGCTTCTGTGGAGATTCTCATCGTCTTCTCATGTTCAGCCCGACGCGGGTGACACCGCCGAGCCGTGACGGGTCGGGAGTAGCATCCGGCCGATGTCGCTTCCAACGATTCTGCTGCTCCTCGCCACCGGCCTGGTCGCCGGATTCATCAACACGGTGGCCGGCGGAGGGTCAGCGATCACCTTGCCGGTGCTGGTTGAGATCGTCGGGGCAAGCGTGGCCAACGGCACGAACCGGGTGGCCATCCTGATGCAGAACGTCGTCGGCGCAACCTCGTTCCATCGCGGGGGGAAGGTGCCGTGGAGGTTCGTGGCTGCCGTGCTCGGTCCCACCGTCGCCGGTGCAGCCGTGGGGGCGTGGGTGGCGACACTGGTCCCCGGCGAGATCATGAAGAGGATCTTCGGACTCGTGATCATCCTCGTGGCTTTGTCCGTCCTCGTGCGTCCTTCCCGCTGGATGCGCGAAGGAGAGTCCAAGCTCCGCGAGCCGTGGCGGAGCCTTGCGTTCTTCGGAATCGGTCTCTACGGGGGCTTCGTCCAAGCCGGAGTCGGTTTTCTGCTGCTCGCCGGCCTCGTCCTCGGGGGAGGGCTGGGCCTGGTACGTGGCAACGCGGCGAAGGTGGTGACGATCCTTGTCTACACGCCGGTCACGCTGCTCCTGTTCGCCAGGGCGGCCCAGGTCGACCTGCAGGCCGGCCTGGTCCTCGGAGTAGGCAACATGGGCGGCGCTCTCGTTGCATCGCGTCTCGCGATCAAGAAGGGCGCGGGGTGGATCCGATGGGTCCTCGTGGTGGCGGCCACCGTTGCCGCTCTCAGGATGCTGTTCCTGTAGCGAACCGGCCTACTTGCGGATTCGTGACGCTCTCCGGGCCCGCACCTCGGGGGTGGACACGTCCTCCACGGTCACGAAGGCGTCGGGGTTGACGCCGTTGACGATCGTCAGCACCTCTCGGGCTCTTCTGCGAGGGATAACGGTGAACGCGAGGCGGACGTCGCCGTCCTTGCCCTCTGCATTGACGACGGTCACGCCGAAGCCGGCGTCTCTCAACGCCGGGGCAACCTCTGGAGAGTCGATTGGTGTGATCGCGCGCAGCACGCTCTT
>CBEVHI010000025.1:0-15498 GCA_965549635.1 uncultured bacterium
CTGGTAGCTGGAAGCTGAAAGCTGAAAGCTGGTAGCTGAAAGCTGAAAGCTGGTAGCTGGAAGCTGGTAGCTGGAAGCTGTCAGCTGTCAGCTGGAAACCGAGCGGCCCCAAGGGCCGCTGCTCTACACCAGTTCGATGATCGCCATCTCGGCGTTGTCGCCGCGACGGGGACCGATCTTGACGATCCTCGTGTAGCCGCCGGGACGGTCGGCGTAGCGGGGAGCGATCTCGTCGAACAGCTTGGTGACGACCTCGTGGTCGCCGATCACCTTGAGCACCTGCCGGCGGGCATGCAAGTCCCCACGGCGCGCCTTGGTGATGAGCCGCTCGGCAACGGGGCGGACCGCTTTGGCCCGTGTCACCGTCGTGGTGAGCTTCTCCTCCCAGAAGAGCGACTGGGCCAGATTCCCCAGCATCGCCTTCTCCGCCGACGGGCTGCCGCCCAACCGGGGTCCTTTGCGGGGCCGTGGCATCAGACACCCACCGATTCGTTGCCACCAGTCAGGCTCAGGCCGAGTTCGTCGAGTTTGGCGACGACCTCTTCGAGGCTCTTGTGGCCGAAGTTGGTGATGCTCAACAAGTCGTCCGGCGTCTTGGTGACGAGTTCGCCAACGCTCTCGATCTGCGCTCGGCGCAGACAGTTGCGGGGACGTTCGGACAGGTCGAGGGCTTCGATGGGGAGCTCGAGGTCCGGCGACGTCGGTTCGGCGCTCGCCACGTCTCCCAGCTCGAGGCCCACTCCCTCGCCGATGTCGGCAAACAAGCCCAGGAGCTCTCGCAGGGTCTTCCCCGCTGACGAGACAGCCTCGGATGGCTCGAGCGAGCCGTCGGTCTCGACGTCGAGGACCAGTCGATCGAAGTTGGTCATCTGACCGACCTGGGTCGGCTCGACCTGGTACGTGACCTTGCGCACGGGCGAGAAGATGGAATCGATCGGGATGATGCCGATCACCTCGGCAGCCTTGTTCTTCTCTGCCGACCGGTATCCAACACCCCGCTCAGCGGTGAGTTCGATCTCGAGCTGGCCTGAGGAGGACAGCGTGGCGATGTGCAGATCCGGGTTGACGACCTCGACGCCTGCGGGCGTCTTGATGTCGGCCGCCGTGACCTCCCCCGATCCCTTCGCCGAGAGGTACATGATCTGGTTGGGTTCGGACGCCTCGATACGAAGGACGACCTGTTTGAGGTTCAAGATGATGTCGACGACATCCTCGACGACGCCTTCAATGGTCGAAAACTCGTGCTGGATGCCTTCGATCTGCACGGTCGTGATGGCCGCGCCCGGAACCCTTGCGAGGAGGGTCCGGCGCAGGGTATTGCCGAGGGTGTACCCGAAACCCGGTTCGAGTGGTTCGACGATGAACCTTGAACGCCCCTTAGAGACGTCCTGCTCTTCAATGTGTGGACGTTGAACGATCAGCACAGGTGTCTCCTACTTCGAATAGAGCTCGACGATGAGCTGTTCACGAATCTGCGTGTCGATCTGGGCCCGGTTCGGGACATCACGCACAACGATGGTGCGCCCCGCCGCGTCGATCTCCAGCCACTCGGGAAGGGTGTGAGTGACGGTGTCCAGTGAGTGCTCGACGATGATCAGGTTCTGGCTTCGCTCCCGAAGCGTGATCACATCACCGGCGCGAACTTCATACGACGGGATGTCTACCTTCTTGCCGTTCACTTCGAAGTGGCCGTGATTGACCAACTGGCGTGCCTGCGGTCTCGTCTGCGCGAAACCGGAGCGATAGACCACGTTGTCGAGCCGGGACTCGAGGATGCGGAGCAGGTTTTCGCCGGTGATGCCCTTCTGACGGGCGGCCACGCGGTAGTAGCGGCGGAACTGACGTTCCAGAACCCCATACATGGCGCGCAGCTTCTGCTTCTCACGAAGCTGGATCTGGTAGTCCGTCTCTCGGATACGGCCACGGCCGTGCTCGCCGGGAGGATACGGCCGGCGGTCGACGGCGCACTTCTTGGACTGGCAAAGCGGCTGCCGTGCCCGACGGCAAAGCTTGTGTGTGGGTCCCGTGTAGCGAGCCATCAGGCCCTCCGCTTCTTCGGCCGACAGCCGTTGTGCGGGAACGGGGTGACGTCTTTGATGAACGTGACTTCCATGCCCATGTTCTGCAGGGTCCGCACTGCGGTGTCGCGCCCGCCGCCGCTGCCGGAGACGATGACGTCGAGCTTGCGCACGCCGTGCTCACCGGCCTGGCGAGCCGCTTCCTCGGCTGCGACCTGTGAGGCGTACGGTGTCGACTTCCGCGAGCCTTTGAATCCCACCGTCCCACCGGACGTCCAGACGATCGTGTTGCCGTCCAGATCGGTGATGTTGATGATCGTGTTGTTGAAACTCGCGGTGATGTGGGCCTGACCGTGAGCGATGTTCTTCCGCTCGCGGCGACGCACCCGCTTGGTTTGCTGCTTCGCCACTACTTCTTGACCTTCTTCTTACCGGCAATCGCCGAACGACGTCCCTTCCGAGTGCGGGCGTTGGTGTGCGTCCGCTGGCCACGCACCGGGAGTCCACGGCGATGGCGCACCCCCTGATACGTACCGATTTCGATCTTGCGCTTGATGTTCTGGGCGACTTCCCGACGAAGATCTCCTTCGACCCGGTAGGACTGATCGATGAGCCGCCGGATGCGAATCACTTCGTCGTCGGTCAGATCCCGCACCTTCGTGCCCGGATCGATGTCGAGGCCGAGACAGATCTGCTGTGCACGGGTGCGGCCCACACCGAAGATGTAGGTCAGACCGATCTCGACTCGCTTGTCTCTGGGGAGATCAACTCCCGCAATTCGCGCCATTCCTCACCCCTGCCGCTGTTTGTGTCGCGGGTTATCGCAGATCACCCACACACGGCCATGCCGCCGGATGATCCGACACTTCTCACACATCTTCTTTACGGAAGGTCGCACCTTCATCTGTATCTCCACACGATCCGGCCCCGGGTCGGATCGTACGCCGACAACTCGAGGTCAACCCTGTCACCAGGCAGGATGCGGATGTACCGCATCCTCATCTTGCCCGAAACATGGGCAAGCACCTCGAGCCCGCCTTCGATCTCCACTTTGAACATTGCGTTCGGAAGTGTCTCGAGGACGGTCCCCTGTACCCGGATTACATCTTCTTGTTTTGCCACAGGAAACCTAGAAAACGGCCCTAATAGACCGGAAGAGAAGGCTAGCCGCCATGGGCGCCCTCAACCAAATCCGGTTCCTGCGTCAGCACCCGGACTCCGCCATCCGTGAGAGCGATGGTGTGCTCGAAGTGTGCCGACAGACTACCGTCTGCTGTCTTGACCGTCCAGCCATCGGCCTCGACCTTGGTGGCCTCCCCGCCCATGTTGAACATCGGCTCGATGCAGATCGCCATCCCGCGCCGCAGCTTCAGACCGGTTCCCTTCGACCCGTAGTTGGGGATCTGGGGATCTTCGTGCATCTGCCTTCCGATGCCATGGCCGACGTACTCCCTGACCACGCCCAGGTGCTGCCGGAGCGCCTCTTGCTCAACGGCGTGACCGATGTCGCCGATGCGGGCGCCCTCTTTGACCTGCTCGATTCCCGCCCAGAGCGCAGCCTCCGTGGTGTCCAGCAGCCGGCGGACCGGCTCAGGGACCTGGCCGATCGGGAACGTTACGGCGGCATCACCGTGGTATCCCTTGAAGATCGCGCCCGCATCGATGGAGAGAATGTCGCCCTCGATGAGCCGGTGAGCGGACGGGATTCCGTGCACGATCACGTCGTTGGGGGAAGTGCAGATGTGTGCCGGATATCCGTGGTACCCGAGAAACGACGGGGTGCAGTCTCTACTGCGAATGATCTCCGCAGCCAGTTCGTCGAGCTCCTTCAGGGTCACTCCCGGCGCGGCCGCTTCTTGCACGCCTGCGAGCACGGCAGCGACCGCCGCTCCGGCGACGCGCATCTTCTCGAACTCTTGGGCGTTCTTGATCGTGATCATAGGACGTCGAGGATCCGGGACTTGATGTCGTCGACCGATCCGACGCCGTCGACTTCCACGAAGATGTCGGCGTAGTAGTCGATCAGTGGAGCGGTGCTGCGCTGGTAAACGGCAAGTCGGTTTCTCACGACGTCTTCGGTGTCGTCGCTGCGCTGGAAGAGGGCCAGCCCGTCGATGTCGCATACGCCGGCGACCTTCGGTGGCCGATCGGTGACGTGGTAGACGTGGCCGTTGGCGCAGCTGCGCCGACCGGTGATCCGTCGAATGATCTCATCCTCACCGACGATGATGGCGACGACTCGATCGAGCCCCGACTTCCCGAGCAGCCCTTCAAGGGCGACAGCTTGCGCCTGCGTCCGGGGGAAACCGTCGAGGATGAATCCGGCCCTGGCGTCCTCAGATTCGAGACGTTCGGTCAACATCGCCACCACGACGTCGTCGGGTACGAGGTCACCAGCAGCCATGATTTCCTTCGCCTGGCGTCCGAGGTGGGTCTCGCGGGCGACGTGGTCTCGCAGCATGTTCCCGGTCGAAATGTGAGCAATGCCCAGTTCGGCGGCGATCGCCACCGCCTGGGTCCCCTTACCGGCTCCGGGCGGGCCCAGGAACAGGTACCTGCGGCTCATCCTGCCACCGCGTCTGCGGGAGATCCGGCGAGCCACCAAGCACACGCCGGCTCGCTCACGTGAGGAACCCCTCGTAGTTCCGCATCGTCAACTGGCTCTCGATCTGCTTCATCGTTTCCAGGGCAACGCCGACGACGATCAGAATCGACACACCACTGAATCCGACCGGCACGTTGAAGATCGCGCTGGCGATCGCCGGAAGGACTGAGATGACTGCCAGGAACAGGGACCCCGGCAGCGTGATGCGGTTGAGGATGTGGGCGAGATGCCGTGACGTCTGGCTGCCCGGACGCACACCCGGAATGAACCCGCCCTGACGCTGGATCAGCTCCGCCTGGCGGACGGGATCGAACTGGATCGCCGTGTAGAAGTACGTGAAGAAGATGATCAACACGAACAAGAGCAAGATGTAGAACGTGCTGGTACCGGCGCTGTTGCCGATATTCACGCTGATCCAGTTCCTCACCGATGCCAAGAACGCGCTCTTGTCCGTCGGGATCGCCGTGGCGATCAAGACGGGGAAGTACATGAACGATGTGGCGAAGATGACGGGGATCACGCCTGCGGTGTTCACCTTGAGGGGGATGTAGGTGCTTTGACCACCGAGCACCCGCCGGCCGCGCACCCGTTTGGCGAACTGAATCGGGATCCGGCGCTGGCCCTGCTCGACGTAGATGATCCCGACGATCAAAGCCACGAACACGAAGATGAAGAGAGCAAAGATCGATCCGCCGCCAGGCCTGCCCGACCCAAGAGTGCCCGCCCAGATCTGCGAGAAGGCCGCGGGGAGACCCGAGGCGATGGCGATGAAGATGATCAGCGACATGCCGTTGCCGACGCCCCGCTCGGTGATCAGTTCACCCAGCCACATGATGAAAGCGGTACCGGCGGTCATGGTCAGCACGATCAGGGCCACCCTCGCCGGCGTGTAGACCGGAATCAGCGATATCCCCTGGGTCAGCGTGCCCTGGCTGAACAAGAACGTGAGACCCGTCGACTGCAGCAGCGCCAGCAGCACCGTGATGTAGCGGGTCCACTGGGTGATGACCTTCTGTCCGGTCTCACCCTCGTCCTGAAGTGCCTGCAGCTTCGGGATCACGACAGCCAGCAGCTGCATGATGATCGCCGCCGTGATGTAGGGCATGATGCCGAGACTGAATACCGAAAAGCGTTCGAGTGCGCCGCCGGAGAAGAGGTTGAGCAAGCCCAGGATGCCGGCCTGCTGCTGGGCCCGTCCCAGCTCTTCCACGGCGCTCAGGCTGACCCCGGGAACCGGGATCGCCCCACCGAGGCGATAGATCGCGAAGATCATCAACGTGAACAGGATCTTCTTGCGAAGATCCGCGATCTTGAACATGTTTCGGTAGATGGAAAGCATCCGAGAAAACCCCGCTAACGCTCGATGACTTCGACCGTGCCTCCGGCCGCTTCGATCTTGGCGACCGCCGACTTGCTGAAAGCATGGGCCCGAACGGTGAGTGCCTTGGTGATCTCACCCTGACCGAGCACCTTGACCCGACCGCGCTTCTTGACCATGCCGCGCCCCCGCAGTTCCTCTGGCGTGACGACTCCGCCCTTGGAGAACGCCTCGAGCGCTTCCACGTTTACCAAAGCGAAGTACTCCTTGTTCGGGTTCTTGAACCCGCGCATCTTGGGGAGCCGGCGGGTGAGGGGCATCTGCCCGCCCTCGAACCCGGCCCGCAGCTTGTTCCTGGCCTTGAGACCCTTGGTCCCTCTGCCGGCCGTCTTTCCCCGGCGACCGCCTTCGCCTCGCCCAACGCGACGTTTCGGCTGCTTCGAACCCGGCGCAGGGCGCAGGTGGTGCAGCTGCAGTTTTGTGATCTTCTCTTCTTCAGCCATGTCCAGTCTCCAGTCTCCGGTCTCCAGTCATCGACCGGGACCTGGAGCTCCTCCTAGTTCTCTTCGACCTTGACCAGATGCTGGACCTTGTGCAGCATCCCCCGAACGTCCGGCGTGTCCTCGTGCTGGACGCTCTGGTGCATCCGGCGCAATCCAAGACTTCTCACCGTCGCCCGGTTCTTGGGCTTCTGACCGATGATGCTCTTGATCAGCGTCACCGTGAGGGTCTTCTTCGCCATCAGTCCGAACCTCCGGCTTTCCTTAGCTCGGCTGTGCGGTAGGCAGCCAGCAGCCCCGGCGGAACGATGTCCTCTGCGCGCTTGCCGCGCGCCGCAGCCACAGCTTCCGGCCGCATCTGCGAGAGCAGACCGTTCATGGTGGCCCGCGCAACGTTCAGGTGCGTCGGCGAGCCCAGCGATTTGGCGAGGGCGTCGCGGATTCCTGCGGCCTCCAACACCTGGCGTACCGCTCCCCCGGCAATCACGCCGGTACCTGGCGAAGCCGGCTTGAGCAGGACACGCGATGCACCGTGGACGCCCGTCACTTTGTGGATCAAGGTCGTGCCCGCCATCGGAATCGAAACCATGCTCTTCCGGGCATCTTCCATGCCCTTCTGGATCGCCGCTGGAACCTCTTTGGCCTTGCCGTAGCCGACGCCGACCTTGCCGCGGCCGTCTCCGACGACCACGAGCGCGGTGAAGGAAAACCTCCGGCCACCCTTGACGACCTTGGCGACGCGATTGATCTGTACGACCCGCTCGTCGAGTTGTTGTTGTGAATCAGCCATCGCGCTCCTAAAACTTCAGTCCGGCTTCGCGGGCTGCGTCTGCCAGAGCCTTCACTCGCCCGTGGAACGGGTACCCGCCGCGATCGAACACGACGTCAGTGACGTTCGCGTCGCTCGCACGCTGGGCGATCAACGCCCCCACCGCTGCAGCAGTGGCCACATTCAGGCGCTCACTCCGCAGCTGTTCTTCCTGTGATGATGCCGAGGCGATCGTCCGCCCGGCATCATCGTCGATTACT
The DNA here is from genome assembly GCA_965549635.1 of uncultured bacterium. Lineage (GTDB taxonomy): Bacteria > Actinomycetota > Acidimicrobiia > Spongiisociales > UBA4744 > CBEVHI01. Next base: position 7,471 of record CBEVHI010000025.1, read on the forward strand.
TGCACACTGATGTAGCGATTGCTGCGAAAGACAGCCAGCCGGGGCCGACCGGCGGTCCCGTGCAACGTCTTTCGGACTCGCCGGTGGCGGCGAAGCCGCGCGTCCTCTCGTGAACCTCTCATCGGGCAACTCCTGCCTTGCCGGCCTTCCTGCGCACGTGCTCATCCACGTACCTGATGCCTTTGCCCTTGTAGGGCTCCGGGGGCCGTACTTTACGAATGTCTGCAGCAACCTGGCCCACGAGCTGCTTGTCGATACCCGACACGATCACGTGGGTGGGGTTGGGGATCTCAAAGGTGATGCCCTCCGGAGCTTCGATGTGCACCGGATGGCTGTAGCCGACCTGCAACTCGATGGTGCTTCCCTGCAGGTTGGCACGATATCCCACACCCACGATCGACAGTTCCTTGCGGAACCCCTGGGTAACACCGGCCACCATGTTGGCGAGCAGCGCTCGTGACAAACCATGCAACGCCCGGGACTCCCTCTGGTCGTCGAAGCGTTCGACCGTGGCCACGCCGTCGTCCACGCTCACGCGTACCTTGTCGTGGAACGTCCGTTCCAGTGTTCCCTTCGGTCCTTTCACCGAGACATGCTGCCCCTTGATGGAGACGTCGACGCCCTGGGGGATCGAAATGGGTGCTTTGCCGATACGACTCATCTCACCACACCTCACACATGATTTCGCCACCGAGCCTGCGTCGGCGCGCTTCCCTGTCGGGCAGCAGGCCCTGCGAGGTGGACACAACCATCACGCCCAGTCCTCCGTGAGAGCGCGGGAGGTCGCTTGCACCGCTGTACACGCGACGGCCGGGCTTGGAGACCCGGCGGATACCCTGGATCACCCTCGAACGACCGGCGCCGTACTTCATCCGGAGAACGAGCTCCCGGTGAACGCCGGTGCCTGTCGTCTCGAATCCTTCGATGAATCCCTCGGACGCGAGGATGCCCGCGATTTGTTCCTTCAGTTTGGATGCGGGCATGGCAACGTCGGCTTTCTCGGCCTGGTTGGCGTTGCGGACTCTGGTGAGCATGTCCGCAATGGGGTCGGTCATCATCGTTACCACGAAGCCTTTCTCACACCAGGGAGCTCTCCGCGAGAGGCGAGTTCGCGCACGCAAATACGGCACATGCCGAAATCGCGCAGGTACGCACGGGAACGGCCACACCGCTGACAACGGTGGTACGCCCGGACCTTGAACTTGGGCTTCCTCTTCGCTTTTGCGATCAGACTCTTCTTCGCCATTCGCTCCCTCGATTCACACCTTTGCGTCCTGCTTACGGAACGGGAACCCGAACGCATTCAAGAGAGCCCGCGCATATTCGTCGTTGTCGGCTGTCGTACAGATCGTGATGTCCATGCCACGGATCGACGTCACTTTGTCGTAGTCGACCTCGGGAAAGATCAACTGTTCGGTCACCCCGAAGGAGTAGTTCCCCCGCCCGTCGAATGACTTCGGGTTCAAACCCCGGAAGTCCCTGATTCTCGGGATGGCGATGGCGATGAGCCGGTCGAGGAACTCCCACATGTAGTCTCCACGGAGCGTCACCGAGGCGCCGACGGCCATCCCCTGTCGAATCTTGAATCCCGCGACGGACTTCTTCGCGCGGTTGAGGCGGGGCTTCTGGCCGGTGATCAGCCCCAGCTCTTCCATGGCCGCGTCGACTTGTTTGGAGTCCGTGGCGCCTTCGCCAACACCCATGTTGACGACGATCTTCTCGAACCGTGGCACCCGCATCAGGTTGGGGGTCCCCAGAGCCTCTTCGAGGGCAGGGACGACCTCCTTGGCGTACTTCTGCTTCAACCGGGGGGTCACAGCTCACCTCCGCACTTCACGCACACGCGGTACTTGATGCCGTCTTCGTCGACGCGGTAGCCGATGCGCGTCGGACCGCAGTCCTCACACAGGATCATCACGTTGGAAGCGTCGATGGGCATGTCCTTGTCGATGATGCCGCCCTGCATCGTCTGGCCCTGCGGGCGCTGATGCTTGCGAGCGGTGTTGACGCCCTCAACAATCACCTTGTTCTTCTTGTTGATGACCCGGGCAACACGGCCTTGCACACCCGCGTCCTTGCCGGTGATGACCTGCACTTTGTCACCTTGTCGAAGTCGCATCACAGCACCTCCGGTGCCAGCGAGATGATCCGCATGAACTTCTTGTCTCGGAGTTCACGGGCCACAGGTCCGAAGATTCGGGTTCCCCGCGGCTGGCTGTTGTTGTCGATGATGACGCACGCGTTGTCGTCGAAGCGAATGTAGGTCCCGTCCTTGCGCCGGTAGCCCTTGGCAGTACGCACGACCACGGCCTTGACGACCTCGCCGCGCTTGACGCCACCACCGGGAATCGCATCCTTGACGGTTCCGACGATCGTGTCGCCGAGACCGGCGTAGCGTCGCTTCGACCCGCCCATGACGCGGATGCAGAGGATCTCTTTCGCACCGCTGTTGTCGGCGACCCGAAGTCGAGACTCTTGCTGGATCATCGGGCACGCTCCACGACTTCCACGACCCGCCAGCGCTTCGTCTTCGAGAGCGGCCGGGTCTCCATGATGCGCACGGTGTCGCCGTTGCGGGCATCGTTTCCTTCGTTGTGAACGTGGAAACGCTTCCGTCGACGAACGATCTTGTCGTAGCGCGGATGGCGAATCTGCTGCTGGACCTCGACCGTGACGGTCTGGTCCCTTCCATCTGAGATGACCACGCCGACGCGAGACTTGCGTCGTGCTCGATCCTCCATCACACACCTTCCTCAGCTGATGCCTGTTCTCGCCAGGCCTGAATCTCTTGCTCTCGCATCACCGTCAGGATGCGGGCGACGTCTCTGCGGGCTTCGCGAATCCGGGACGCGTCGTCCAACTGGTTCGTGGCGAGCTGAAAACGCAGGTTGAACAGCTCCGCCTTGGTTTCCGCCAGTTTCTCTTCGAGCTCGGGAGTCGTGAGCTCACGCAAATCGAATGCTTTCACGTTTCCTCCCGAGTCACGAACTTGGTCTTGATCGGCAACTTGTGGCCGGCTCGCCGCATTGCTTCGCGAGCAAGGTCCTCGTCGACACCGGAGAGCTCGAACATGATTCGGCCCGGCTTCACGACGGCGACCCAGAACTCCGGGTTGCCTTTCCCTGACCCCATGCGGGTCTCCGCAGGCTTCTGCGTGACCGGCTTGTCCGGGAAGATCGTGATCCAGACCTTCCCGCCACGACGGATCGTCCGGTTGATCGCTACTCGAGCCGACTCGATCTGGCGGGCGGTGATCCATCCGACCTCGACGGCCTTGAGCCCGTAGTCGCCGAAGGTGACACTGGTGCCGCCCTTGGCCATGCCGGCTCTGCGGCCACGGTGTACCTTGCGGTACTTGGTGCGTTTGGGCATCAACATGGCCTACTTGCCCTCCTCATCGGCGGCGTCCGTCGACGTCGCCGGTTCGGTCTCCGCGACCGGCTCGGTCTCCGCAACCGGTTCGGTCTCCGCAACCGGCTCGACCGGCTCTGCCTCTATCGCAGGCTCAACCTCTGCCTCTGCTACAGGCTCAGCCGCTGCCTCTGCGGCGGGCTCAGTCTCGACGGTGGGTTCGGCTGCTTCCGCGACATCTGCCACGGCGGCTTCGAAGGTCTCCTCCTCGGAGATCGCTTCGATGCCGGCCTCTTCGAGGAACGGCTCTGCTTCGGGAGCCGGCGGAATCGTCGGGACCTCGGTATCGGCGATGTTCTCGAGGTACTCACTCTCGGCCTCTTCGCTCGAGACCTTCTTGGGACCACCTGCTTCGACGACTCGCTTTCCCTCTTTGCGCTTTCCGGTGTCGACGGCCCGGCGTCCACCGCCCGCCTCGATCACCCTGCGCTTCTTACGGCCGCCGACGGCTTCTTCGGCTCGCGCCTTGGCGGGGGCGACCCTTCCGGGCTTCCCCGAAGCCATCGCGATCTCGGCAGCGAGCTTCTCACGAGTTGCTTTCAGCGACGCGACGAGGTCACCCTTGTAGGTCCAAACCTTCACGCCGATGGCCCCCACGGTGGTTCGCGCGGTTGCCGTGCCGTAGTCGATGTCGGCTCTGAGCGTGTGGAGCGGAACCCTCCCCTCTCGGTACCACTCACGCCGGCCCATGTCCGAACCGCCCAGACGTCCGTTGCACTCGACGCGCACACCCTGCACGCCGGCCTTCATCGCTGCAGCGACCGTGCGCTTCATGGCTCTGCGGAACGACACACGACCTTCGAGCTGGTCGGCGACGCTACGCGCCAGCAGCTGCGCGTCTTGGTCGGGGTCTCGGACCTCGATCACGTTGTACTTGATTCTTCGTCCGGTCAACTTCTCCAGACCGGCTCTGATTCGCTCTGCCTCGGTGCCACGGCGACCGATGACGACGCCCGGTCTGGCCGTATGCACTTCGATGACGACCTTGTCACGGGTTCGTTCGATCTCGATCCGGGAGATGGCCCCCCGCTTCAACTCGCTTCGCAGGTAGTCGCGAATCTTCCAGTCTTCGTTGACGAGTTCGACGTAGTCCTTGTCGCTGTACCAGTGCGACTTCCAGTCGGTCACCACACCGAGGCGGAACGCGTAGGGATGTGTCTTCTGGCCCATTACGCCTCGCTCTCTTCGGATAGCACGATGGTGATGTGGCTGGTGCGCTTGCGGATCCGCGTTGCCCGGCCTCGTGCACGCGGGCGCCACCGTTTCAGGGTCGGTCCCTCGTTGGCATAGGCCTCCGCAACGACGAGTTCGTCGGCATCGAGCGCGTGGTTGTGTTCCGCGTTCGCCACCGCAGAGTTCAGCGTTTTGCGCACCGGATCGGACGCCCTGCGGTCGGTGAATGCGAGCACGTGACGAGCTTCCTCGACCGGGAGGCCCCGGACGAGGTCGAGCACCCGCCGCACCTTGTAGGGCGACTGGCGTATGTACTTGGCTTCCGCTCGTACTCTCATTGTCTGCTCGCTGCCTTTTCCCTCGAACCCGCGTGTCCGCGGAACGTCCGCGTGGGGGCGAATTCGCCCAGCTTGTGACCGACCATCGACTCGGTCACGTACACAGGGATGTGCTTGCGACCATCGTGTACGGCGATCGTGTGGCCAACCATCTCGGGAATCACCGTCGAGCGGCGACTCCAGGTCTTGATGACCCGCTTCTCACCCTTCTGGTTGAGCTCTTCCACCTTCTTGAGGAGGTGCTCGTCGATGAAGGGACCTTTCTTCAGGCTCCGTGCCATCGTCTACCTCCGTCCTCTACGCGATCGTCTCCGCACAATGTCTCGATTGCTCGCTTTGTTCTTCTTTCGTGTCCGACCCTCCGGCTTGCCCCATGGGCTGACCGGATGACGGCCTCCTGACGACCGACCCTCACCTCCACCGAGGGGATGGTCGACCGGGTTCATTGCCACGCCGCGGCTCTGTGGTCGAACGCCCTTCCAACGCGAGCGTCCGGCCTTCCCGCCCTTGACGAGTTCCGCTTCGGTGTTGCCGACCTGTCCCACCGTGGCGCGACAGTCGAGCGACACCATCCGCATCTCGCCGGAAGGGAGCCGCAACAGCGCTCGGTCGCCCTCTTTGCTCATGAGCTGCACCGAAGCACCGGCTGAGCGAGCCATCTTAGCCCCTCCACCGGGACGCATTTCTATCGCGTGGACCATCGTCCCTGCTGGGATGTTGCGCAGCGGAAGTGCGTTGCCAGGGTTGATCTCGGCGCCGGAGCCGGACTCGAGCACCGCGCCCACTTTCACGCCGACAGGAGCGAGGATGTATCGCTTCTCACCGTCGGCGTAGTGCAGCAGCGCCAGCCTGGCGTTGCGGTTCGGATCGTATTCGATCGCCGCGACCTTGGCGGGGATGCCGTCCTTGGTTCGACGGAAATCGATGACGCGATAACGCCGCTTGTGGCCGCCGCCCCGATGCCGGGATGTGATCCGGCCGTAGGTGTTGCGTCCACCGGTCTTGGACTTCTTTGCAAGTAGCGCCTTCTCGGGTTCGGATTTCGTGATCTCGGCAAAGTCCGAGACGGTCTGAAATCGTCGCCCTGGAGAAGTCGGCTTCCGTTTCTTCGTTGCCATCGCTACACCCCAAAGATGTCGATCGTGTCACCAGGCGCCAGCTTCACGAGCGCTCGCTTGGTGTCTTGACGCCGGCCGACCACCCATCCGGTCCGCTTCTGCTTGCCGCGGCGATTCAGGGTGTTCACCCGGAGTACGGTCACATCGAAGATCTCGGCAATTGCCTTGCCGATCTCCGTGCGATTCGCGCCCCGGACGACGTCGAATGTGTACGTGTTGTGTTGCTCGATCAGGTCGTATGACTTCTCGGAGACAACCGGAGTGAGGATCACGTCCCGTGGGTCCTTCATCACTCGCCTCCTTCATCTTCCACGAAGTCGGACTCCGTGACGTCGTAGACACCGTGCCGGCCGACCGATCCGATCGTGTCCGTCGTGAAGACGAGCGTGTCGGCCCACAGGACGTCGTATGTGGTCACCTGTTCCGGCTCGACGATGGCGACGCCGCGCAGGTTCCTGAACGAGCGCTCGGGGATGCGATCGCTCCGCCCAAGCACGACCAGCACCTTGCGCTCAGCGTTGACCGCATCGAGGAACGCCAGGGCCTGCTTGGTCTTCGGCTCCGCCCAGTCGAAAGTTTCCACGACCTTGATCGCGGACTCGCTTGCCCTCGCGGACAGAGCGCTTCGCAGCGCGAGGCGCTTCATCTTCTTGGGGGTACGTTGCGCGTAGCTTCGCGGGTGCGGTCCAAACGCCACTCCACCGCCGACGAAGTGCGGCGCCCGAATCGATCCCTGCCGGGCTCGTCCGAGACCTTTCTGACGCCAGGGCTTACGGCCACCGCCGCGAACCTGAGCTCGCGTCTTCGTCGAGGCCGTCCCTGAGCGCGCCCCTGCAAGCTGGGCCGTAACGACCTGATGCATGACGGGGCGGTTCGGTTCGATGCCGAACACCTCCGGATCGAGGGGCATGTCGCCCTTGCGGGAGCCGTCGCTCGCGAACAGTGCTGCCATTGGTGTCTCAGCCACGAGCCTTCACCGCCTCTCGCACAAGCACGACCGAGCCTTTCGGTCCTGGAACGGAACCGCCAAGCAACACGAGGCCCCTGGCGGTGTCAATGTCGACCACGTCAAGGTTGAGCAAGGTGACTCGCTCACCTCCCATGCGGCCAGGCAGCTTCCTGCCCTTGAACACCCGCGCCGGGGTTGCACAGGCACCGATCGAGCCAGGGGCCCGATGCACCCTATGTACGCCATGGCTGGCGCTCTGTCCTGAGAAGTTGTGCCTCTTGATGACGCCCTGGAACCCCTTGCCCTTCGAGACTCCGGCGACGTCTGCCTTGGCTCCCTTCACGAGCACGTCCGTGATCGTGATTTCCTGTCCAAGTTCGTAGACGTCGGGATCATCGACGCGAACCTCCACGAGGTGCCGCGCCGGGGGTACCCCGGCTTTGGCGTAGTGACCGGCCAACGGACGGTTGGCCGAACCGGCCTCTCGATAGGCGATCTGAACCGCCGCGTAGCCGTCTGTCTCCGGCCGTTTGATTTGGATCACTTGGCATGGACCCGCCTTGATGACGGTGACAGGGATCGCCCTGGCCTCCTCATCGAAGACCTGCGTCATGCCCAGCTTCTCTCCGAGAATGGCCTTCACAGCTTGATCTCCACTTCCACACCTGCCGGGAGGTCCAGGCGCATCAGCGAGTCGACGGTCTTGGGCGTCGGCTCGAGGATGTCGAGCAGACGCTTGTGGATCCGCATCTCGAAGTGCTCCCGAGAGTCCTTGTCCACGAACGGCGACCGGATCACGCAGTACCGATGGATCTCCGTCGGCAGTGGCACCGGGCCCTTCACCTTGGCCTGGGTCCGGGTCACCGTCTCGGCAATCTTGCGCGCCGACTCATCGACCACTTCGTGGTCGTACGCCTTCAACCGGATTCGAATCTTCTGTCCTTCTGGCATAAATGCTCGTTTCTAATCTGGTGTCCAGCGTTCCTATTTGATGACTTTGGTGACGGTGCCGGCACCGACGGTGCGGCCACCCTCGCGG
>CBEVHI010000026.1:0-14939 GCA_965549635.1 uncultured bacterium
GGTCCTCGTCGAGTCCAGACCCCGTGTAGTTAGCGATGGTGTCGGAGGGGGGACTCCCCTGCGCCATTTCGGGAACGTTCCCCATGCGTGCTTTGCGCATCGGAAACACTCTCCTGTGTCAGTATCGGCCCGAGGCGGGCGCACTCGGGCGTCTGGGTCCACAGTAGCCGTCCGGCACAACCAGCGTCGGCCCGCCCTTCTTGGGGAGTTGGTTGCTGCACCACGCAAAGGGGCAGTTCGGATTTCAGCGGGGTGTGATGGTGGCGAGTAGGTCCCAGTTGGGTTTCTCGGCGTAGAGCAGCGTGCGGATCCGGCAGTTTCTTGTGTTGTAAGCAACTCGCGACCCTCGGTCGCTGCGTCATCGGGTCAGTGCGATTCGTAGGTGAGGGCACCAGACTGACGGGCGTTGAGCACCAGATCCACAGTCTCGCGAGGTGATGCAGGGGCATTGTCGATGATGTGTCTCGTAGCGATTTCGGCGTGGGCGAAGTCCCGGTACATGTGCCGTGTAGCAGACTCGTCGGTGAATCGGTGATCTCGCCTTCCTCGGATTCGTGCCAAGCAGATATCGAAGGGTGGCATCAGAATCACGTAGTCGAGGCTCTCGAGGCCCGAGACCTTGGCGAACTCCGGGAGGAGCCACGGCCCCACGACTCCTTCATAGACCGTGTCGTAGCCTCCTCGCACGAAGAGTGCGGTTGCAGCGGCGGCGGCTTTGATCACAGTCTCGTTCTGCTCATGCGCTGCGGGCAGCCATGGTTCCCTCTTCCCGTTGGCTAGGAACCCGAAGAATGAGTCACCCGTGACAACGGCGCTCCGGTTGAGCCGCTCGCCGATAGTTGCCGCCACAGCCGACTTTCCTGCGCCAGGGGGACCTGTGATGACAAGCAGACTGCCCATGGATGGGATGATGGCTGACTCGCGTCGCAGCGTCGATCACCCGATCCGAAGCGACAACGCCCGACCTACCGAACCGCCCAGACCGGCACATATGTCTGGTGATCGATGCCACACTGCGGACCATGGAAGTACGAGAGCTTCAGGTTGGTGAGTGGCCACTATGGCGTCAACTCCGGCTCGACGCACTGTCTGAATCGCCGGACGCTTTTCGGCCCACGCTCGATGAGGAGAAGGATCAGTCCGACGATTGGTGGATAGACGTCATCGACTCAACGGTCGAGCATCCTCGGGGTGGTCTATGGATTGCGGAGTTGGAGCGTGTTCCGGTGGGAATGTTGTTTGCACGCATCCACACAGATGACACGATTGTCGAGATTGGTGCAATGTGGGTCAGCCCTCCCGCCCGAGGGAAGGGTGCTGGTTCGGGTCTTTTGACAGCCGCTCTCGACTGGGCCATTTCACGTGGCGTCCACCATGCCGAGCTGTGGGTCACCGAGTCGAACGCCGCTGCAATGTCTCTGTATGAACGGTACGGATTCCGACGGACATCCGAAACACAGGCACTTCGTGCAGGGTCGGACATGACGGTCGTGAAGATGCAGGCGGCGATCCGATCCCACGCATGACGGCACATAGGCGCTCGGGTTCCCGAACACCGACGGTGCTGTGATCCCGTTGGGGCGATTTCGGCTGCCAGTATGAGCGGGTGATTGGTTTTGAGGATGCGTGTGTGGATTCGCCGGCCGGGGTTGCCTTGCTCGCGGCGTTGGAAGCCCGTGAACGCGACGATGTTCCTCGGTTCAAGCCGCCTTCGGACAGCTCGCCTGCTGCCGTTGAGGCGGCCGTTCGGGCGGTCGGTTCGATGAGCTTCGGTGATCTCTGTTCGGTGGCGGTCGACGCGGCGGAATCACTGGTGGGGCCTTGGGTGAGCAGGGCGGCCGAGGGGGCCGCCGCAGCATATCGGTGTGCGGATGCCCGACGGCCTATTGCGGCGGAAATCGGGGAGCGTTTCGACCGGGAACTGCACGCTCCCATGGATCCTGCTGGCCAGCAGTGGTGGACATCGGCGGCTCGTGGGGATCCGACTACTGATCGTCGGCGACTGTTCCGGGACTACCGCGACGTCTACGGGAACGGTGAATTCACGTGGGCTGGTCTCTGGACAGTGACCGACCCGCCTCCCGAGGTGCATGACGAGCTGGTCAGCGTGTGGGAGGTCTTCCCCGGGCCGATCAGCCGGTGGCGGCTTCCGGTCGCCGCCGGTGCTCGGGTCTTTGAGATCCATCGTCCCCACGACTGGCTCGCCCTGGTCACCGCTCATCCCATGCAGGCGATGCGCCCCCACGGCGGTTGGGAACTGCCCGGCCCGAATCAGTCCATCGACGAGGCCGGACTCTTGGACCTCCCACAACAGAAAGCGGCGGTACGCGACCTGGCCACCCATGTGCTGCCGGACTGGACCAATGTGGCCGCGTCGTTCGACGGGATCCACCTGAGCTGGGCTGGATTCATCACCACCGAGGGGTATGTGATCACCGCCCGCGACGGGAAGGCCACCATGTTGCGCTACTGGGGTAGCGAGAGAACCCACTGGCTAAGAGACTGTTTCGGGGTACCCGAACCGCTCGACGCTCCAGCCCTCTCGGGACGCATCGGCGGCAATCTCGGTATCAGCAGCCTGACCAACGACACCCGCAGAACAGCAGATCGGGACCGTCTCCTTCACCTTCTCGGTCGATAAGCACCAAACCCATGACGGAATCATCCGAGATCACCAAATCGGGTCCCATAGCGAGTAGTCCCCCGAGTGCTCAGGATCGGCACTTCGAGGATCGGTGCCGATGGTCATGCAACGAAGTGTTCACGCGCTTGCTTCGTCGGCGACGATTCGTTCGAGGGTGCGTCGGCCCATGCGATGCATTGGCGGGTTGCTCTCGATGTAGTACCAGATCGCACCTAGTGCGCGAGAGTCTGTGGCATGTCGGGGACTCTCTCTCCGCCGACGTTGCCGGGTCGAACGCCGCCGGGCTCACTTCCGTCTGGCTGAACCGACGGCGTCGAATCCGCCGGGGTGACGACCCATTGCCCGACCACGAGATCCACTCACTGGCGGAGCTGACGACCTTGCTGACCGGTTGACGAGCAAGGGAGACGGAGAGCGGCTTCGAAGCGCCTTCGCCTCAGAGGGGCTTGGTGTACCACTCGGTCACGACCGTGCAACCGGCAGCCGCAAGCATCGTTCGCTTGGGAGCGTCCTCCGGGCCGCAGACCACGACGATCTGTGAAGCGCCTCGAGCTCGTGCCGCCGCAGTGATCGACTCCAGGAGAGCACTTCCGACAGACGGCCACGCATCTGCGTCGTCCACTATGAAGTCATCCACCATGCAGGTCTTGCCGCCCGGGTCGTAGACTGGAGGCGGGTCGATGAGCGTTCCGATGGCAAACCCTCGCACGACGCTGCCGTCGTCGTAGACGAGTGAAATCGCACCGTCGGACTCGATCAGGCCGGCGATGAACGCGGCGTGTAGCTCACGGGCGTCGGCTGCCGGGTTGTGAAAGACGGGGTTGTACCCGGCGTACTGCTCCCGTTTGCGCGCCGCCAAGGCCATGATCGCCTCAAGATCGCCGCCGGCTGCGTCTCGAATGCCCATCCCGCCACGATAGTGACCGAATCCGCCAGAGGACCAGGCTTCGTCAATACGGCGTACCTACATTCAATGGTGGCCTCCTGCTCGCCGACGGATCGACGCTCGCGATCACCGGCGGTGAGGCACAGGATCGTCTCGGTAACCTCTACGACGGTCCGATACTCCCAGACCAGTTGGTTGCCGCTCTGCCGGCCGACAGTAGCGACCCGGTCCTCGATGCTGCCCTCGCATGGCTCGCCGACCAGGCCGGGTGCAAGTAGAGCCAGCCTCGCACGTTACGAGCGTGCCAGGCTGCTTTTGGGCAGATGGGGATAGGGGTGGTGGCTCACATCGGTGGACAAGTTCGCAGACTATGCGCCGATGGCCGCTTCGAGGATGTGGCGGTTGCGGAGCATCCATGAGGCGCTGCGGGTCCGCCACGTGATCCCCCACAGTATGGGGAATCCATCATCGCCAACAGCTGATCGGCTTTCGGGTGTGACGTGGTATTCGATCGCGTCGCTGCGGGCACTGTGAATAGCGAACTCGACCATCTTGTCCACAAACCCGGCACGGTCGGAGCGACCAAGACCGTAGCTGTCGACGATCGCGGCGAGTTGTCGGGCCCGCCCGGCTGCGTTGGCTAGTCCGAGCCGTTCGGCCAGGTCGTCGTCGTGGAGCTGGGCGTTCAACCAGGCGACTTGGGCGAGTTCGAAGGTCGGATCGATGGGTCCGGCGGTGTCCCAATCAACAAGAGCGACTGGGAGGCCGTCCCGGGCGATGATGTTCCAAGGTCCGAGGTCGCCGTGTCCGATAGCCCGCCGGTTGTCACCCAAATGTCGCCCGTACCAGTCCTTCCACCGGGCGTCGGCCGGTGGGGTGAACGAGGCGGTGGCCCGATGAAGCTCACCCAACAGCCGACCAACCTCAGCGGCGGCTTCATCAGACCACGGGTACGGCTGCGGGCTCTCACCGACAACAAAGCTCAGTGCTTCGTTCCCGTCGGCATCGAAACCCGAACCGACCGGTCGGGGCGACGCGGGGAAACCAACCTCCGCCAGATGTCGCAGCAGGGCCATGACGGTTGGGCTCCACGGGCTCGCCTGCCGGTACACAACCCCACCCACCCGGCGCACAGGTGTCTGCGATCCGCCCTCCAGGGCCTCCACGCTGCTATCAGTCTCCCGGTTCACAACCCACAGGATGGCACGAATAGACTCCACAGGAACGACCACGCTCCCCAAGCAGCGAGAACCCCCAACCCCGAGCCGCCAATGGCCCACCTCATCACGTTGATCACCCACCTCCAAGAACACGAACCACCCGGCGCGGAACCACCACCCACCGGCTTTGACATGCGCCCATGTGACCCCTCCGACCTCCACCAGCTCGCCGGCTTGTACTTCGACGCCTACGACCCCGGCATCGCCTGCGACACCCTCGACGAAGCAACCGCCGACATCCAGGCGTCGTTCCACAGCGACTACGGCGAACTCTGGCACCAAGCGTCACCGGTCATGGAGACGGATGGTCGAATCGTCTCGGCGGTCATGACCGTCCACCAGGCTCCCTGGGATGACACCCCCGACGGCCCGTTCATCATCGAGCTGTTCACCGCCCGCGACCATCGACGCAGGGGCCTAGCCCGACTACTAGTCGAGCATTGCCTGGCCACGGTCAGGGACAGCGGCGAAAATGCTGTTGCGCTGCGAGTCGCGGAGGACAACAAGCCAGCTCGTGCCCTCTATGACTCACTCGGCTTCACGAACTGGCAGCCGCTTCTGTAGCGCCGATCAACACATCTCGCGCCATATCACCCCGATGCCTGAACAGCGCCGAGCGGCACTTCCCAGGAGCGGCACAACTGCCAGATCCCGGACACTGGTGGGCGCGGGAGGATCTCTTTGGGTGGCGTGTGATCTCGGCGCCCTCGTGGTCGGTCTGGCAGACTGACAGGGCGCCGAGGCCGGTAGACGATGGGGAAGGTGGTTGAGGATCTTGGGCATCCAAAGGCTCACTGAGGCGTACTTTTCGGACTTCTATGCCGACATCCTCATCCCCTCCGGGAGTGAGGCGGCGCCTCCTGTGCTCGTCTGGCACGGTCGGGGCCCGAACGAACGCCAGATGTTGCGGCCTCTGGCCGCGCAATTGGCCGATGCCGGTGCGGTGGTCATAGTTCCCGATTTCTCGCCGCTATCTGCCGACGGTGGACGAGCCGCCCTGGTTGCATCGATCGATTGGGCGCTGGAACGTTTCGAGGATCTCGACGCCAACCTGCACCGGTTGTGTCTGATCGGCTGGTCGTTTGGAGCCAGAGCCGCTGTCGGATACGTCCTCGAGCAATCGGCCCCGGCATTCGGCCGCGTCATTGGCTTGGCGGGCAGCTATGCCTCCCGGCCCCCCACGTCGAGTGCGCCGCCACTCGACCTCGCCGAACAGCAGTCCGCCGCCCGGTTCCTACTCGTGCACGGAAGAGACGACTCGATCAACTCCATAGGAGAGTCCGAGAACCTCCATCGTAAGCTGGTCCGAGCCGGGACGGACAGCGAGTTTGTGCCGGTCGATACCGACCACGCAGGTGTGATCTTCGCTCGGTTCGATGAGCGTCTCGGGATCTGTGTCCCCGAGCCATCGCCGAGTGCTTCATCCCTCAAGGTCGTGGCCGCGGTGAGGGCGTTCGTGTTCTAGCTGCAATACCGGCGAGATGATCGATGCGAGTCTCTTCGACACAGATCAACAGATCGGGCGCCATAACGCACATCCCGCCGAGTGCTCAGTATCGGCACTTATGGGCGCTCGCTATGGCAGCAATTCGAATCGCAGAGTGAAGGCACTCGGTATTGCCGGATCGACTCGGAGCGAAGTGCGCCATATCGCTCTTCGGGTTGAGCGTTATGTGCGTCTGGCGGGTTGGTGAGCGTCTGCCGTTCTACGCTTGCTCCTATGGCTGCCCAACCGATGCCGTTTCTGCTGTTCGATGTTGATGGGGTGTTGAACCCGGTGCTAGATGGCGGCGGTTCGCCCGGTTTCGTTTGTCACAGCGTTGAGGCTTCGGACGGACGTGAACATGTGGTGTGGTTGAACCCCCAGCATGGCCTGTGGCTGACCATGTTGGCGGATCGTTTTGAGCTGGTGTGGGCAACCGGTTGGGAACACGATGCACCCAGGATTCTTGGTCCGCTGTTGGGACTTCCACAGTTTCAGGTGATCGAGTTCACCCAGCGCCCCGTGCTTGGCGTTCCGCTCCGGAAGCTCCCCGACGTACAAGGTTTGGTGGGTGAGAAGCCTGTGGCGTGGGTCGACGATGATCTCGACGAGACCGTCCACCATTGGGCCCAGCACCGTCGGACACCAACGTTGCTGGTGGAGCCAGATCGCCATGTGGGTTTGACCAGTGGCCATGTCGGTGAGCTATTGGCGTTCGCCGACCGGACCAGCCCAGCCCGGTAGTGTGCCTGCCAGGATCCGCTTGTCGGGAGTGGTTTGTGGTTGCACGTGAAGTCGATCCCGGTGATCTCACCCCTGAAGAGATCGGGAAGATCACCGAGACTGTGTTCGTGGTTGAGGATCCATCTCCGGCGGATGTGCTGTTCATGTTCGGCAGCTCCGACATCCCAGACGCGGTGTACCGGCGTTTGGCCGGCTGGGTTCACGCTGGTTGGTTTCGAATGGTGGTGGTAACCGGCAGGGTCGGTCGTGCTTTCGACCGGACTGGGATCCCGTTGGCGCACACGATGCGAGACGAACTGGTGGCATCAGGTGTCCCTGCTGACCTGATCGTGGTGCAGGATCGGTCCACCAACACGTTCGAGGATGCCGAGTTCGGGATTGGCGATGTCCGCCGGTGTGGTGTGGAGCCGGAGTCGGTGGTGTTCGTGTCGAAGTCCCACCATGCGGGCCGATGTCTCCGCACCCTACGGTTACACCTACCTGGTGCCGATATTCGGGCTGTCACCTACGACTACAGCTACGACGGATGCCCGGTCACCGAAGCGGACTGGTGGGAACACGACACCACACGCCGGCGGGTGTACGCCGAATACCTCAAGATCACCACCTACCCGCACCTCCAAACGAAGGCATCAGACATACCCACCCTGCCAACCTCGACCGATACATCGAAGCATTCCAGGTTCATCGGAGACTCTTCTGTTTGAGTCCGGTCTCGTCACCAGCACCACCTTTCTTTGTTGTACCCCTCCCATCTCGACGCCAGTCACGCTGTCAGCCGGATGACAAACACCCTGTAACCAGGCACCATAAGGAGCGCATAGTGACGGATCGGCTCGGAAGGAAGTGATCGATATCGCTCTGCGTCGGTGGGTGTTATGGGCGGTCTCAACGAGCTGAGCGACGCCGCTCGTTTTCGAGCAACCCCAGCAATCCGTCGGGGTAAAGAGGCCAACCGTTCTTGGGGGTCTTCGGGTCGATCCAGTGAGCGGTGAATTCCTCATCACCTTCGAGTACGCCGATCTCGCTCCGCTCGTAGATCGCGCTGTCTACGAACCTCGCGTCGTAGACGAAAACGATCTCATGACCCGGAGACCCGTCAAACCTGAAAACATTCTCTAGCACACCGAGAAGCTCCAACTCTGTGATTTCAGCCGAAAGCTCCTCTTCCACCTCGCGTACGATGGCGTCACGACTCACCTCGCCGAACTCGACCCTACCCCCGACGGGCACCCAGAAGTGCTGCCTTTTGGTCGGGTCGAAGCCATCAATCGCCAGCAGCAAATCCCTGTTGACAAACAGGCAGATAGCCTTGACGCGGACGTAGCCGGTTATTGGATCGATCATGTTCGGACGATACTCCGCATCCTGTCACGCCAGGCACAAGCTACTGGAGTTCCCATGTGTACATCAGCTGGCTGACGTTCTGTGCGCCCGTCGCCTCGTACAAGGCCCTGGCAGCCTCTTTACCCTCGTCGGTGAGAACCCACATCTTCATGTGGCCTCGCGCTCGGGCCTCGGCAAGCAGTACCTCGACCATCGCTCGACCATGTCCCCGACCCTGCGCTCGCTCGAGGACTTCTACCTCGTACAGCAGTGTGGCGCGTTGGCCCTCAGGACGCAGAAGCTCGTAGGCATAGAGCCATCCCACGAGCCCCTCGTCGTCCTCGGCAACCAATAGGAAGGTTCTCGGGTCATCCAAGAAGTCAGCGGGTTCAGACGCTTCGTAGCCCTTGAACCGGCTCAATACCGACCTCACCAGGGAAGCATCTCCGCGCTTTGCTCGTCTCACAGCCACAGCCGCATTCAACCGACGTACGAACGGATCAGCAATTCTGTCGCAAAAAACGAGCAGTCCTGAGAGTGCTCAGTATTGGCACTTCGCGGAGCGGGGTCGGCATGACGGCTCGCCACGCGAAGTCACCGCAAGAGTGGCCTGTGAACCTCGTGCGGAATGGTCTCGCTCCAGGACGCTGTCGGCGTCGCGAACACCAGCTTCGGACCTGCTTGCACCCTGAAGTGTCGCGGGCACCTTCTCCGGCATGGATACGAGAGGCTCGGTGAACCTGGAACCTGTGGACCGTATTGATGGTTGGGTGTCTGATCCTGAGCGTCTGTTGCTGATGTTGCAGACAGGTCTTGAGCCTGTGTGGGTTGAGGTGTTGGTCCTGTTCGAGGAGGGGTCTGTGTGAGTTGCGTCTTCTGGATTAAACATAGCGTAGAGTCCTGCTCGCTATTATTAACCATGATTCTCGTAGGTCGGCTATCGAGATGCTGATACCGGAGGTGGCTTGGTGGCTGTGAGGTCAGAACACTATGTTCCGCTTACCGACTGGTTGGTCGCGCAGGCACAGGCGGTGAGCGAGTCGTTCGATGGAGCGTTGTCGACTGTTCGCGTGTATCGGCTGAGCAGCTCACGTCCGAGCGACTTCAAAGTCGCCATGGCCGGAGCGATGTCGCCGTCAAGTCCGGATCCGGATGTCGCCGAGGCAGCGCGGCTGGGCAGTGTGCTAGTCGAATCCACTGCCGAGGGTGTCCAGGCCCGCCGAACAAACGGTACGTTCACGTTGCGCATGGAGCACATCGATGGAGGTGGTCGATCGCGGCGCCTCCTTGGGTATCTGACGGTTATCGGTCGCACGGTGTTCGTGTACTTGATGGCGTCTGCGGCCAAAGACAATCTCGAGGCTCGTTTCGAAGACAACCGAGGGAACGCCGTCGTTGAGACACTGCGCACAATCGTCCGCACACTGTCAAACAGTGAGATCTTGACTGACAAAGGGGCTCCCCGGACGATGTGTTTCACGGAAGAGACACGTCCTGCCCGACGGCGGCATCACGCGTCGGCGCTCGCCCGGACGCTCAAGCACTACGGGTGGAGACTGGTACTCGCGGACAGAGATTACGACCTGTCCAAGATGGCCGACCGGATGATCGCCGGGATCCTTCTGGGCAAGGCAGAAGACGACAGAGATAGCGTGATGTCAAGGATGGTGTCGGGCAAGCTCGCCTATCTCTCGCAGGGATTCCTCCCGGAAGCGTACGAGCATGTCGTCCCGTTCACCCATGGACCGACTACCGAGTCTCGAACGGATCCGTATGGGCAGACCATCGAGATGACCGATCCGCGGATCCTCTCTCCGAAGCCTGACGCGGACCGGACCCTGCAGCGACTCGTCCGCAAGGTCATCGAGGTGTCCAACGGGGCTGGCAGCCTCACCGGTGCGGAGTGGGACAGCCTCGCCGAGTGGGCAGGTACGACCCTCGCAATCGTCGCACGTGGACGAGCTGCGAACAAGTACCACCCAGGCGTCCCAATCCACAAACTTGGCCATCCCGGGATGGCGTTGCGACGCGCACTTGCACCGAGATACATCCACGCATGGCGAACCGGCATGCTTGAGCACTTGATCCTCTACAACGACGACTTCGAGTTGGAACGCCCGGCCAAGCTCATCAGAGAAGCGAGCACCCTCACCATCGCGACGATCGGCAAGAGACGGTACGTTAAGGCTTGGGTGACCTGCCCGGCACCCGAGACAGGCTGGGGAATAGACGATGACGAATGGGACAGCCTCGAAACAATCGCCGTCGGTTCAAACCCGCGCCGGGGCCGCCCCTGGTCCGGAACACGCCGACCTTTAAGTTCCACACCGTGGATTGAGAACGACACTCAATACGTCGTCTCGATGCGAGGCGAAGGCTCCTACCGCATCGAGTCCAGACCTGCAGCCGCGGCTTTCACCGGCAACGGAAGGCCCCGGGGATGGCCGACCCTGGTAACCGACGAACAGCTCACGCATCACGCCACTGCAAACGCGAGCAGTCTCCAAAGCGCCATCGGCAGAGAACTCGCAGCCCTCGGGAGAAAACTTCGCGGACGACAGGCCGCTCTAACCACACGACACCTTCCAGCCTCTCAATCAAAGGCCCGGGCTCTCAGCCGCGACCTCGCCAGGCTCGACAACCAGATCACAGAGTGGCAGCTCTACGTCATAGGAGCAGAGAAGGAACGCCTCAAAGCGTCAGCGACCGAAAGCGACTCCTACGACGCCGCCAAGCAAGTCGAAGCCAGATACCGGTCCGAACTTGACCACCTTCGCGACCAGGCCAACCAGATCCGCACCAAGCTTGAACAGCACCAGGTCCCACCCAAACCGGAACCTGCACTCACACAGGCCGACTTTTCCAGCCTTGAAGCCGTAGCAGCCGGCCTACAACACGCCTGGAATGCAAACGGAGGGGTCCCGGCGGAACTCGCAACCGTCTGCGAGAAGCTGTTCCGAAGAAGCCTCAAAGGTCAGGTGAACACCACAGGTACCCGGATCACATGGACGATCAGCGTCTTCGTGCCGCTCAAGGATGGAACCCATGGCACCTACACACTCGAAGTCGCCACCATCAACACTGCCCGCAGGACCTCCGCGCACCGGTCCCCCGAGCTGTTCGCCCGTATGTTCCTCGTCGACCAACGGACCATCCCTGACATCGCCACCGAATGGGGAATCGACTCTTCCGCCAGCACGAACTCCTACGCCATACAGATCCTCGCCGGCTTCCTCCGCGACACACACCAGGTCGACGGCCATCAACGCTCCCTGCCCTCCCGCCATCTGCGCGGAGTCATCCTCGACCTCCCGATACCCGAAGTCCGCCGTGTCATCTGGAGCTACCTGACTGGCGACGACCAAGCCAGCAACGGGCTCGACCCCGCCTATGTCAACTGGATCATCCACACCTACACCCAGAACATCCCATGGGGCGAATCATGGACGAGCAGCACATGGACGCTCGAACGTAAACTCGCCAACCTCATCCTCAACCAACCCGACCCCGCACAGGGCATCCCCATCCTCCAAGCATGCACGGAACTCGGAGTCGACTACGACACACTCGTCGCTCTCACCCGCTCCGGCTCTATCCACAACTCGGGATGGCGCACACCCCCACTGTTCACGCGAAACTGGAACCGAGGAGAGATCGGAATCCAACAACGACGACTCTGCCTCCCCACCTGCCCCCACCCCGACTGTCCAGCACGCGGTGCCGGCAGCGACGACCCCACCCTCGCCAACGCAACCGTCCTCGCCAGCCACATCCTCCACACCCCCGAAACCCCCGACGGAACACTATGTCCAGCATGCCGACGCATGCCCAGCAACCCCAGCGTCCACTTCCCCGCCAGCTACCTGCAACCCTGGCGCCAAAACACCCTCGAAAAAGACGGCACCCGCAAAGGCACACAACTCGACACCAGCTGACAACACCGCATACACTCGATGCACGCCATTGGGCGCTCGCGGCAGACTGGGAGTTGCCCGCCGGTGGTTCATCAGGCAATCGCGACTTCTCAGACTCTGAGCTCCAATTCGGCATCGACTTCGTCGATGGTGCCCGCCCGGGAGCACCCTACGAAGTCGAGCTACCGATCGGTGAAGTCACACGTTCCCGAGTCGTTCCCACCGTTCACTATCTAGACACACCGCCACCACCATGTGGCACCCGGAAACGATCCCGTAGCAAGCCTGTCCGATGCGCGTGCCGAGGGCCCTTCCTCGCACGGACCGTTCGTCAGGACGGTCGTTGTGTTGGTCGACATCGGGCGCCCACCGCGCCTCGGCGCACCCACTTGCACACGGTCTTGGCCGTCGTCCGCTGCTTGTCGACACCGAACGAGCCCCCCTTTTCCGCTGCGAGCCACAGTGGCGCTCATTGTCTGGGATCATCCACACTGCCGCTCTCGCAGCTCGGTCGCAAAGCTCCTCAGTTTCTGCAACACCACGTCTCCTCGGGGCTCCGGGCCTCCACGAACCCCGAAGCCATTCAGACCTTGTGGGAGTGGGCTTCATCTGGGCACGACGCCTCTGGTGCCAGCTGCCCTCCTGACAGCCAGCCCACCTACTCCGCTTCGTACTGTTCACCTGCTAGCGGATGTGGTTCCCCTGTGAGGACACTGATGGCTGCGGCCACCTCTTCGATGGTGGCCGACGTGTAGGTCTGGGTGACGTCGGTGCCGTGGTGTCCCAGGAAGCTGCGAGCTGTCTCGTACCCAGCGACCCTTTCCACGAGCGACCCGGCGGTCTTCCGCAGGTCGTGCGGCCGCATGAACATTTCGTCTGCCCACGGCACGGTCTTCCTCAGGCGTTCGTAGAGGCTGTCGAAGCGTCGCGTGGTCAGCGGATGCGGCCGCTTCTGACCCGTCGCCTTGTCGGTTTTCGGTCGGTAGTAGAACACCGGTGACGCGGGTGTCAGCGCTTGCCCGTCGCAGGTTCCGCGCCGCTCGGCGTGTGCAAGCAGGGCTTCGATCAGCTCCGAGGTGACGGGTTGTTCGCGCACGTCTCCGTATTTCTCGATGACGCGGATGGTCTGGCGTTCCTGGTTCAAGAACCCGATTTGGAGGTTGACGGGCCCGCCTCTGCGTGCGCCGGTCTCGAGCTGGAACCAGACGATGAGTTCGTCGAGTTCGGGATCGTTCGAGCCGGTCGTGACGAGCGCGTCCCAGAGCTGTTGGAGCTGGGTGTTGGTGAGCCGGCGGGCGGGCTGCGCTTGACGGCGGGGTACTCGCAGGCTTTCGGCGGGGCTGGTGGTGATGTGCTTTTCGCTCACTGCGGCGTTGAACAGGGACCTCCACGCTCGGATTGCCCCTTCAACCGCCCCGCGTCCGTCGTGTTGGAACTGGTGCCGATCGTTGGCGGCCCTCTTTGCGTTGCGTCTGACCCACCGTTTCTGGGCGCGCTTGCGGATCCAGTCGGTCAACACGATGAGCTGGCCGGTGGTGACTTGGTCGAGACGGACAGACCCGAGGCCGCTGACCCTGTCAGCACAACCGACGATGGCGGTCCCTATGGAGAATGAGGCGCCGTTCTTGGAAGGTACGAGGACGGGAGCTTCGCTCTTGGGGCATTCGCATCGTGCCTTGCATTGGCATCCTCGTGGATGAGCAGCGCACTTCTCGCATGTGCACCAGCAGTGGCTCGGCAGGCCGTTGACGAGCACGTCGATGTAGCCTCGGTACTTGCTCCTCGAGGGTGGCGGCATGAGAGCCAGAGCCTGCGGCGCGAACTCGGCCACGGTCGGACACGAGGACAGTCCCTTTTCGGCTGCGGCAGCGACTTCGGTCGGATCGACATCCATAGCGCGCAGCACCTGAAGTGCCGCCTCCACTTTGCTCTTGTCAGCCATTGGCAGCCTCCTTCTGTCCTTCTATGACACGTAGCTGCGGACGATCGTTGGTGAGTTCGCGCACCACGGTTGCGACCGATGCCACAGCCACGGTACCGTCTCCGGTCTGCAGCCAGAGGTCGTCGCCGGCCTCCACGCCGATGCGGTACCGGTATCCTTTGGGCAGACACAGCCGGCCGGCCGTGTCGACTTTCGGGTGGTTCCGATCGGCTTTGACGGAGCCGGGCGCCAGGTACAGCCAGCCGGCTTCGAACTTGTGGTTCAGGGTGACGCCCGGAATCCAGCCAAGTGTGCGGGTCAGCTCGTCCCACAGGACCCTCCCTGACGAGTCAAGAGTGCGAGTCGCCCCTTTGTGCTCTGTCTTGGCGAACACGGGTTCGCCGAGACCAGCGAGAGCACCTTCGTAGCCGGTGTCGGATACGCGGGGTTCGGACGGCAGCTGGACTGGCGGGCGACGGTGAGCCGAGATGTGTGCAAAACGGCGTCTGTCTCGGATGGCTTGCGAGTAGGTCTTTGATGTGTCCATGCCATCGACAGTCCGGCCCGCTGCGGGCACGGCAGTCGCTGAGCGTGTTCGAACGCGCGTGGGCGAGAAAGAATATTGTGTGGCTCCTTCGGTGATGTCGTCACCGTCTTCGAAGGCGTGAGGTTCATCGAGGCTGAGCGCCTCAAAGGGCCCCTTCAGGGGCCGATCGGGTGATTTTCGGGAATGTTCCCGAATGGTTGTGTCGGAGGGGGGACTTGAACCCCCACGTCCTTATCGGACACTAGGCCCTCAAC
>CBEVHI010000027.1:0-14761 GCA_965549635.1 uncultured bacterium
GGGTCGCGCCCCTGACGAGGAAGCAAAGGAGCCGCCAGTGGACATCGTCACCGTCGACACATTCGACCGCCTCATCAATGAGCAGTTGCCGTCCGCAGTCTCCATCTACCTGCCCACGCATCGGTCCGGGCCCGGCATCCAGCAGGACCCGATTCGCTTGAGAAACCTTCTCCAGGACGCGCGCGAGCAGCTTCTCGCAGGCGGTATGCGCGGATCGGAGGCGGACGCGCTGCTGGAACCGATTGCCGGCCTGATTGACGATGCCGAGTTCTGGCAGCACCAGGAGGACGGTTTGGCATTGTTTGCCGCTCCAGGCCAGTTCGAGCTGTTCCGGCTCCCGGTGAGGTTCCCGGAGTTCGTGCAGGTGGCGGACCGCTTCCATCTCAAACCGCTGCTGCCGGTGTTGAGCCGGGGTGAGCGTTTCTACGTGCTGGCGCTCAGCCAGCAGCAGGTGCGACTGTTGTGGGGGACCCGTTATCGCGTCGGCAACGTGGACCTGTCGGGGATTCCGGAGAGCATGGCCGAGGCACTTTGGTTTGAGGATCGCGAACGGCAGGTGCAATTCCGCCAGACAGGGACTCGCGGACCGGGGAGGCTCACTGCGACCTTTCATGGCCAGGGGATGGGCAAGGATGTGTCCTCGAAACGCCTGGAACGCTTCTTCCGGACTGTCGACAAAGGCGTCGTCGGACTCGTCGAGAAGGAGACACCTTTGGTGCTTGCCGGCGTGGACTACCTGCTCGCGATTTATCGACGGGTGAGCAGTCACCCGCTGATTCTCGACGATGGAATCGCAGGCAACGCCGATGACCTCGACGCGGAGACGCTGCACAGACGGGCGTGGAAGATCGCCGAACCCTTCTTTCGCAAGGAGAGGGACGCGGCCGTGGCGGCATTTGCCGCCGGCTCCCGTCCGGTGGAGGCGACGATCGAGGGGATACTGCCTGCAGCAAGCGCCGGGCGGGTGGCGACGCTGTTCGTGGCCGAGGGTTCCGATCGGTGGGGTGTGATCGGGTCTTCAGGTGAGGTCGAACGTCACGACGAGCGAGCTACCGGAGACAGGGATCTCCTCGACATGGCAGTGGCGGAGACGTGGCGGCACCGCGGAGCCGTGTACGTGATGCCGGCCGGGGAAGTCCCTGGTGGAGGGGACGTCGCGGCCACACTCCGCTTCTGACCGGACGGTGGTCTCGGCCGATCGGAGCGGCCGCTGATGCTCACGCGTCGCTTGGGGAGACGCTCAGACGGTGGACTCTGCGGCCTCTGACCGCGACGACGCGGAGGACATGACCGTCGATCCGTACCTCATCGCCGGGGTGGGGGAGATGGCCCAACAGTCCCACGACCAGTCCACCGACCGTGTTCCATTCTCCTTCGGGCACGGCGTCGAGGATGTCGGCGAGGTCCTCGACAGGCAGCATTCCGGCGATGCTCCATGCCTGCTCACCGATCTTGGTGATCATCGGCTCAGTTCGGTCCTCACCTACTGCGCCGAGCAGCTCCTCGACGATGTCCTCCACGGTGACAAGGCCTGCGGTTCCGCCGTACTCGTCGATCACGATCGCCAGATGCATGCCGGCGGACTGCATGTCGGTCAACAACGCAACGGCATCCTTCGACTCTGGCACGGTGAGCGGCTCTGACGTGAACGACGTGATCGGCACATCGCGTCGAGTCACTGCGGCAAGGTCTCGTAGCCGCACCACACCAACGACCGTATCGAGCGTCTGCTCGTACACCACGAGTCTGCGGTGTCCGGCACCGAGTGCAACGGAGAGAGCCTCATCAACCGTGGCAACACTTGGTACCGCGACGATGTCGGTGCGTGGCACCATGATGTCGACGGCGCGCCGGTCGCCGAATCGGAACACGCGGTCGATGAGGGTGCGTTCGGCAGGATGTATTTCCCCTTCGGTTGCCGCGAATCCCGCCAGGCGGCGGAGTTCGTCTTCTGTGACCGTCGGGGCCGTCGCGATCCCCTTGCCGGGCGCCTGCAGGTCGGCGATCCACACAAGGGCCGCGACGAGGGGCCGCAACAGCGTGGCGAGGACGCTGATTGGACGCGAGACCGCCAGACCCACCCTGTCGGGATGACGCACCGCGAACGTCTTGGGGATGGCCTCTGCATAGATGAACAGCAGCATCGTGAGGAGGACGGAGGCGATCGTCACACCGACCGATCCGAACAGTCGCTGGGCCAGCAGACCCGTAACCGTGGCCGCCGTGATCTGCGCGAGAAGAGCCGACAACAGAATCGTGTTGAGCACGCCGGGGAGATTCGTGACCAGGGCGGCGAGTCGCTCACCCTGCCTTCCTCGGTGACGGGCGAGGGTCTCGGCCCGAACTCTGCTGACACGCAGCAGTGCGGTCTCTGCGGCCGCGAGGAACACTGCGCCGAGGAAGGCTGCCACGAGAATCAGCAAGAGGATGGCTTCCATACTTCGAGTCAAGCAGGGGTTGGGTTTCCCCGGTGCGAGCCGGGAGACCTCGCGTAGAATCGGCTCGGTGACACATCCCCTCTTCGACCTTCGCCCCACTCCGTACTCGCATCGCGGCGGCCGGCTGCTCTGGCCGGAGAACACGGTGTTCGCGTTCCAGCAGTCATGGGACCTCGGCTTCCGCTACTTCGAAACGGACCTGCACCTCACCAGGGACGGCGTCGTCGTGCTCTTCCACGACGACTACCTGGACCGCACGACCGAGGGAACAGGGGACGTATGGGACTACACGTTCGCCGAGCTTCAGGAGTTGGATGCAGGCTTTCGGTTCGGGGCCGATCGGGGCTGGCCGTACCGGGGACAGGGCATCTGCATCCCGTCGCTCGAAGAGATCGTCGAGACGTTCCCGGACATCCGGCTGACCCTCGAGCTGAAGCAGGGCGGCCTGGAGAAACCACTCGTGGCGCTCCTCGAACAGTTCGACCTCTGGGACCGTGTCATCGTCGGTGGTTTCGACGATCGCTGGGCCCGCGCTGTGCGCAAAGAGAGTCGCGGGAGGGTGATCACGTCGAGTGGGAGGCGAGAGACCCGTCTCTTCTGGCTGGCGTCGAGGGCTGGCATCGGGCTGCGCACGCCTGCGGCGGCCCTGCAGGTCCCGGTGACGCACGGCAGCATGACGATCGTCGATCAACGCTTCGTTGCCGCCGCTCACCGCGCCGGCAAGCAGGTGCACGTGTGGACGGTGAACGAAGCAGACGAGATGCGAAGACTGCTCGATCTGGGCGTGGACGGACTGATGAGTGACCGCCCGGACGTCCTCAAAGAGGTCTTCGAGGAGCGAGGAGCCGCGCTTGCGTGAACGCATCGGCACCATTGCTCTGCTCCAGATCCAACGTCGGCGTCTGAAGAGCGATGGTGTCTACGACCCCTCACCACTGCTTGCGTCGGATCGGATGCTGCTGACCGGCGGAGGCGTCCTCGTTGCCGGCGGTGGCGGATGGATGGTCGACGCACACCATGCCTCGCATCCTTCGAGGGTGTATTCGAAGTCGCGGACTCTGTCGATCGGGTTCACCGCCCACTACGACAAGATGATCGAAAGATTCGGCGAAAGGCCTCTTGGGTTCGCAGGCGAGAACATCGTCATCGAGACCGAACGGATATGGACGCTGGAGGACCTCGCGCACGGGGTGGTCCTCGGGCTGGACGCAGGGGAGATCACCCTGACCGATCTGCAGATCGCTCGTCCCTGCATCCCGTTCACGCGTTTCCTGACACGACGGCCGCAGGCGGCTGCCGAGGAGCTGCAGGAGGAACTGGCCTTCCTCGAGAACGGCACCAGAGGGTTCGTGGCAGCCACCAGCTTCCTCGACCAACCGGTCGAGGTGAAGACCGGTGACGAGGTGTGGCTGGGCCGTTGAGGAACCTGCTGGGCAACCGGCCCCGCTCGACTCACGGGAACGTCATTCGGCCGGCTGCTTCACCCGTCTCGGCACCGCGCCGGTGAGTGTCAGGATCGCCCGCATCATCCGATGGGCGGGATCCGCCGCTGGTGCGAACATCAACGGGCATCCGCCGGCGATCACCGGGATACCGTGCCGGTGGCCGATCTCGACCGCAGCCTCCGACATGCTGCCGGTACCGAGCGAACGGTGGAGCCACACTCGGGTGATGCCCAGATCGACGCAGTCGCGCACGACGTTCTCGGCGACCGTCGGGGTGGTGGAGATCACCACGGCGTCAACGCCGCCCGGGATCTCTGCGAGGGAGTGGTAGCAGCGATCACCCTCGACCTCGTCCGCGTTGGGATTGACGGCGAAGACCTCGTAGTCCCGGTCGCGGAGACGCCGGTAGATGCCGTTGGCACTGTGGCCGCCCTCAGGGTTCCTGGAAACTCCGGCGACGGCGACTCTGCGCTGGGCGAGAAAGTCGGTTGCGGCTTCTCGGAGTGTGATCATGGCGCTTCCGGAACGGGTGTCCGGCCTCCTTCGCGGAGGCTACAGACACCAGCCCGAGCAGGCTTCTAGATGATGCGTCCGACGTCCTCGTAGACCGGTGCCCGGTCGATGACTCGCTGGGGGCCGAAGCGCGAGAGGTCCAGTTCGGGGACACGGCCGAGAATCAACTCCGCGAGATAGCGTCCGACCGCGTGACCGTGCTGGAACCCGTGCCCGGAGAAACCATTGGCCAGGTACAGACCCTCCATTTCGGGCCACTCCCCAAGGATGGCGTTCCCATCGAGCGTGTTCACCGCGTACAGGCCGGCCCAGCCGCGGGTGACGTGCAGACGGTCGAAGGCAGGGAGGTCCTCGATCAGGCTGGGCCAGATCCGCTCGTAGAAACGATCCTGATGAACGCTGAAGTCGAAACCGATCGGATCGTCGGGCTGTGACTGTCCGATCAGCCACGTGCCATCGTGTTCCGGGATCAGGTAGACGCCGGACGGCAGGAAGACACTCGGCAGTGTCGTCGACTCGAGGGCCGAGGCGACCACAAACACGTTGCGCATGACCGGCTCCACCGGAAGATCGATCCCGGCGGTAGCGAGCAGGTCTTTGGCCCATGCACCTGAGGCGTTGACCACAACGTCGGCGTCATGTGCCTCCCCGGAAGTGAGGACGACACCCCGGGCCCGGCCTCGAGCGTGCTCGATCGAAGCGACCTCTCCTTCGAGGTAGACCGCGCCGAGACTGATCGCCTTTCTGCGATAGCCCTGCAGGACGGCGGTGGGGTCGACACTCCCATCTCGACGCCCCAGGGTTCCGCCCACGAACTTGTCACTCGTGTAGGCGGGATACGCTTGGGCGATCTCGTCGGCAGAGAGCCAAGCAACATCGCCCCCCAAGCCCCGCTGTATCGCCATGCCCGCTTCGGCCGCCGACCGGCCCTCCTCGGGGACCAGGAACAGGTTGCCCTGCTCCCGCATCGAGACTTCAGGACGTACTCCCTCGACCTCCATGTCGTCGGCGAACGTCTCCAGCGCTTCGATGCCGTAGAGCGACATGGAGATGTTCTCCTCCAGGTTGAACTGCACCCTGATGTTCCCGTCGCTCAGCACGGTCGAGGCGTAGCGATAGGTCGGGTCCTTCTCGATCACGGTTACTGCGAGAGACGGGTCGCGCATCAGCAGGTGATACGCGGTGGCAGATCCCATCACTCCACCGCCGATGATGACGACGTCGCTGGTCACACCGATCTCGTGATCCCGCCATCCACACGGATGTTCTGTCCGGTGATGTAGGCGGCGTCGTCGGAGAGCAGGAAGCGGACGGTGGCGGCTACCTCTTCGACCTTCCCGTATCGTCCGGCGGGGATCCGGTTCAGGTTCTCGACGGTCTCCGGGTAGCTGTCGATGAACCCCGGGAGCACGTTGTTCATCCTGATCCCCTGTTTCGCGTACTCGTCGGCGTAGAGCTTGGTGAATCCGGCGAGGGCGGCACGAAGGCTGCTCGAGATCGGAAACGCAGGGCTGGGTTCGAACGCCGAGAAGGTGGAGATGTTGACGAACGCCCCGCCGCCTTGTTCGAGCATGATCGGGGTGGCGAGTCTGGCCGTGCGGGCGACGTTCAGCAGAACGAGATCCAATCCGGCGTGCCAGTCTTCGTCGGAGAGGTCGAGGATCGCTCCGGTCGGGGGATGACCGGTGTTGTTGACGACGGCATCGATACGCCCGAAGGCCTCTGTGGCTGCATCGATCAGTCCGGCAAGATCGGTCGAGCTGGTAACGGATCCGGTCAGGCCGATGCCGCCGAGTTCGTCGGCGAGGGCCGCTGCGCCGCCGCTGTTGGACATCAGTGCCAGTCGATACCCCGCGGCGCTGAGCTCACGAGCGATGGCAGCACCCATTCCTCTTCCGGCAGCCGTGATCACCGCAGTACGTTGGTTCGCCATCAGGGTTCCTCTCTGTGTGCAGCGTAGCCAGCGGAGCGACCCCGAGTGGATGTCTCCCCAAGGTCACTCCCGCTACGGTAGAGATTGGAGAGCACGGGAGGCGGATGGGAAGGTCGACAGGGAGGGCGCCGCTGCGTCGACGTCTGGCCGTCTGGGTGCTCGTCGTTGTTGGCCTGGCTGCGATCTACTTTGGGGTGAGCGCCATCGTCGGCAATCCGGTTGTCGAGGCTCCCCAGGTCATTGCCCATCGAGGCGGTCGCGCCTACCAACCTGAGAACACGATGG
Organism: uncultured bacterium; assembly: GCA_965549635.1. GTDB lineage: Bacteria > Actinomycetota > Acidimicrobiia > Spongiisociales > UBA4744 > CBEVHI01. The sequence continues at coordinate 6,615 of CBEVHI010000027.1, forward strand.
CTGCGTTCGCGCAAGCGGTCGAGGACGGAGCCGACTGGCTCGAGTTCGACGTGCAGATGAGCAATGACGGCGTTCTCGTCGTCATCCATGACGAGACCGTGGATCGCACGACGAACGGTACCGGCGCCGTCGCCGATCTCACCCTGTCCGAGTTGAAGGCTCTGGATGCCGGAGACGGGCAGCACATTCCGACGTTCGCCGAGGTCATCGATCTTGCTGCGGAAGCCGGCGTACGTATCCTTCCAGAGGCGAAGTCACCACGGCTGTATCCGGGGATAGAAGCGGCGATGATCGATGTGATTACCGCCGCCGGGTACACCGAATGGACGGTCGTGCAGTCCTTCGACGCCAGAGCTCTCGAAACTCTCCATCGGCTCGACCCGGATCTTCAGCTCTGCGCGCTGTATGGGCAGGGGGTGATGACCCTCGATGAGCAGCAGCCAGGGGACGCGCAGTACGTGTGTCCGATGGCCGAGATGGTGGTGATCAACCCGGCGATGGTGCGGGTGGCACACACGGGCGGACGCCAGGTGTTTGCCTGGTTCGGTCGACTCGAGAACCCGGCCACGATGCGGGCGCTGCTCGAGTTGGGCGTGGACGGCTTGATCGTCGACGATCATCGAGCGTTGCTGGAGGTCGTCGGACGCTGAGAACCTTCCCTGCCGCGTCCCGCACGTCGTCGGTAGGATCGGTCACATGGAGCAGCGATCCCTTGGCCGCGCCGATCTCCAGGTGACCGTGCTGTCGATGGGCACCATGACCTTCGGAGCGGAAGCAGATGAGCGTACGTCACGCGCCATGCTGGATCGGTTCGCGGAAGCCGGTGGCACGACGATCGACACCGCCGACGTGTACACGATGGGAGCCTCTGAGAAGATCGTCGGCCGGTGGTTGTCGGAACGTTCCGACCGGGATCGATTCGTCGTCGCGACGAAGGGCCGATTCACGATGGGAGAGGGACCCGACGACTCCGGCGCCAGTCGCCGCCATCTCCTCAAGGCAGTTGATGCGAGCCTGCGCAGGCTCTCCGTCGACGTCATCGATCTGTACCAGGTGCACTGCTGGGATCCGGCGACCCCGCTCGAGGAGACGTTGGAGACGCTGAGTGATCTCGTCGAGGACGGGAAGATCCGCTACGCCGGTCTCTCGAACTTCACCGGCTATCAGTTTGCCCGCGCCGTGACGACGTCACGTCTCGAGGGTTGGGCGCCGATTGTTGCCCTCCAGGCCCTCTACAACCTGCTCGACCGCACGATCGAACTCGAACTGGTTCCCGAATGTCTCGACGAGGGGGTTGGCATCCTGCCTTGGTCCCCGCTGGGAGGAGGATGGCTGACCGGCAAATACGCGCCCGATCGGCGACCGGCCGGGGCGACCCGTCTGGGGGAGGATCCCAACCGGGGTCTGGAAGCCTATGACGTCCACAACCAGGAGCGGACATGGCGGATTCTGGAGGCGCTGCGCGTTGTCGCTGCGGGTCGACCACTGGCGGCCGTCGCCCTGAGCTGGCTTCGGGACCGGCCGGGCGTCAGTTCCGTCATCCTTGGTGCCCGCAACGTCGAACAGCTCGAAGTGAACCTCGAAGCCGCCACTCTCGACCTGACCCCGGAAGAGCGGTCGTTCCTGGACAGGGCCTCGGCGCCAGGCTATCCGATCTACCCGTTCGGGTTCATCGAGAAGTACGGCGGCGAAACCGTGTGGCAACGTCTCGGAACCCGAAACGAGCTTCCCCCGATCGGCGACTGAACGGCCTTCGGATCCTCACGGACTCCTCCCTCCAGGCGGCCGGATCTCAGTTCGCTGCCTGCAGCCCCTCCGTGAAGTCGGCGGCGGTGCCGGCGTCGTAGCCGACCAACCGCACCTCGTCGAAGGCACCGGGATGCTCTGCGATCCATGACGACACCGTGGCCGCGATGACCCGTGTCGCCTCATGTCTCGGATACCCGAAAATGCCCGCAGAGATCGCCGGAATCGCGATCGTTCGGTCTTGTTGTGCGTGCGCCGTCTCGAGCGCCGCGACCACCGCACGCGCCAGCATCCCGGCGTTGTCCTGGCCCGGACGAAAGCGGGGTCCAACCACGTGGATCACATGCTTCGCAGGCATGGCGCCGGCAGTCGTCACGGCGGCGCTGTCGGGCCCGATCGGTCCGTGGTCGCGAACCCACGCGGTCGACTCGCGCTGCACGATCGGGCCGCCCGCTCTGACGATGGCGGCAGCCACCCCGCCTCCGTGTGCCAGGTGCTCGTTGGCAGCGTTGACGATCGCATCCACCTGCTGGCCGGTGAGATCGCCGGTCACGACGCGAATCTCGGCTGGTGCGTCCATGTGTGCAGGCTACTGCCGTGGCGGAGTCCTATCCTGGCCGCATGGCCCATCTGTTGTCTGCAGTCCTCGTCTCCGCAGCGATCCTGGGAGGTTCGTTTGGAGAGGCGACGGCATCGGCATCTCCGGCGCCCGGCGGCCAGATGGATGTGACGTTCACGGTGGAGGTGGCCGGCGAAGCCGGCGCCGTGGTGGCCCATGTCGTCGACATCGGCGGTGACCAGAGCATCGTCGGACTCGCCCCACAGGGTGCCGGCGTGTGGAGTGGCAACGCAACGATGCAAGTGAGCAACCTCATCGTCGTCTTCGAGGTGATCAGGAGTGACGGCAAGAGCAACATGTCTGATCCCGTGACCCTGGCGACGCTCGGTGTCGACCCAGGTCTGCTCGGCATCGAAGGTACTGCAACCACCCAGGCTCCACCGGAGGGCTACTCAGAGGGCACACTGCGCTGGGGATGGGGAGCTCTGGCCCTGGCGGCGATGGCACTCGCTCTCCTGGCGTTTTGGGCGGCAGGAAGCCGCGAACCGAAGGTCCAGCCGGACGAGATCCTCGGGGAGGACGAAGAGTCGGACGAGCGAGCCAGCGGCGCTTGATCGCTCAGGGCGAGCGTGTCTCGGCCTCTGCTCTGGCGTCTTCGATCTGGGTGGTGCCGAGGCGCGGTAACGCAAAGAGGAACAGCACGGCGTAGATGCCGGCGCTGAGCAGGAAGGGCATTCGCAGTCCGAGCGGACGGTTGGCGATCCGTGATGTCACCTCGACGACGACGCCTCCGAGCAAGGACCCGATCGGGATCATGCCCCAGGCGAAGAACCGGTAGACGCTGTTGACTCTGCCGAGCAAATGGTCGGGAATGATGCTCTGGCGCAACGACACGGTGATGACGTTCCACAGCACGGCAAGAAAGCTGCCGACGAAGAACATCGCCCACACCACCGCCGCCGAGGACGTGATACCGGTGACGGCAAGGGTCACGCCTGAACCGATGAGGGTGAGGAACAGTGACGTGCCCGATCCGATCGCCTTGGAGATCCGAGGTGCGACGAAGCTTCCGATCGTTCCCCCGATCGCCCCTGCCGTGAGGAGGAGCCCAAACCGGGCCGCATCGAGAAGCAGGATCTCCTGAACGAACAGCACGTAGGTGGCCAGTGCCATCGAGAACATGGCATTCATCACGCCGAGGATGAGACCCATGGAGCGAAGCAGGCGGTGATTCCAGAGCCATCGCACCCCTTCGCCGATCTCGGTTCGCCATGCCACCTTCCCGGTGGCTGCGCCCTCGCTGCGAAACGACCCGGCGATGAGAGCAAGTCCGATCGCCGCGACCGCGAACGTGCCCGCATCGACGAAGAACGGCAGTGCAAACGCCAAAGCGATGAGGACACCGCCGACCGGAGGTCCGACCAGCGAGTTCATCACCATCTCGGCACCCCACAGTCGGCCGTTGCCGCGCTCGAGGTTCTCCGGTTCGACGAGTGATGGCATCAGCGTCTGCGCGGCGTTGTCGCGCAGGACCTCCGCGAACCCGAACGCCAGTGCTGCTCCGTACAGGAGGGCCAGCCATGCGCCCTGATGCGTCGGCGGTGTCGCGGTCCCGGCTGCGAGCGCCGCAGGGGACGCGAGCGCTTCCCGCCCTACGAGCACGATGAACGCCACGACGAGCGTGATCGCGAAACGGAACGTGTCCATGGCGATCATGATCTTGCGCCGGTCCACCCTGTCGGTGATCACCCCGGCCGGCAGTGTGAAGATCAGCCAGGGGAGCCTTGTCGCCACGGCAACCAGCGAGATCTGGATGGGGTCTCTCGTGACGGCCGAGGCCAGCCATGGGTACGCGATCGTCGAGACCCCGTCTCCGAAGTTGGAGACCGCACTGGCCGTCCACAGCTTCCAGTAGTTGGGGCCGAGCCGTTGAGCCATGCGAGGAGGTTAGGGCTCCTCTCAGGTCCTGGGACGCTTCACTCGAGTCGACCCCGGATCGGTACCCGCATCCCCGCCCGCGGCAGGAGGGCCGGAATGACGATCAGCGCCGTCAGTGCGGCGGTCGTCATCGAGACCCACATGATCTGGGAGATCTCGGGATGGATCTTCAGCGGAGACATCCAGAGCGCAGTGAGGGCAACCGCTATCCCGAGGGCGTTGGCGATGATCGGTCTGCCCGAGGCGTCGATGGCGCGCAGGACGTACCCGTCCCCGTCGGGCCGGGCATAGTCGATCGCGGCGACGAAATGGATCGAGTAGTCGATCCCAACCCCGATGACGATTGACGAGGCGATCGCCGTCACCAGATTGAGTTCGATGCCGGAGGCCGAGATGAAGCCGAGCAGTGTGGCGGTCGTCAGCACGAGCGGGGCGAGCGCCACCATGGTTTGGCGCAGCTTGCGGTAGGAGAAGTACAGCATCAGCGCCACCAGGAAGTAGGCGGCGATCAGTGAGCCGACCTGCGCTCTGAGGACCAGCCGGGCGATCTCATCCCAGAGGACCGGCATGCCGGTGAGGGTCCTGATCGATGGGTTGGCGTCGGCGAAGTCCATCCAGGTGTGCAGATCCTCGGTCTGGAACGGCCCAGGGAAGACAATGAACCGGAGCCCGTCGTCGGAAGCCATGGGGCCGAGTGGAAGCTGGACGGTGCCGTCGAGGACCCCTTCCAGTTGGGCGGCCGGCACCTTGCCGACCAGGTCGGCCGGGGAGAACACGGTGCGTACTCCGGGGAGCTGTTCGAACTCCCGCTCCACACTGGCCAGAGTGCTCAGCTGATCGGTGCCGCCGTCAGGCGTGAAGACGAACTCCCCGATCAGTGGTGTTGCGCCGCCAAAGATCTCTGCCGTCTTGTTGAAGCTCTGCCGCAGCGGGTGGTTGTCCTTGATGAAGAAGAGCTGATCTGAGTCGACCGTGAGGCGGGGAACGAACACGGCGGCGAAGGCGATGAGTCCGACCGAGAGCGCTGCGGCGATCCAGCGTCGTTTGGCCATTGCCTTGATGACGGTGGTGACCCGCGGTCCGAGTATCGCGGTGTGGTGCTTCGGCTGGATGTCGAGACGGCTGAGGAGCGCCGGCAGGAAGAAGAACGAGATCACGCCGGCAAAGCTGATTCCGGTCGCCGTGAAGACACCCAGCTCTCTGATCGGCTGGACCCCGGCTACGAGCAGCGAGAGGAAACCGGCGGCGGTGCTGATCGTCGTGAGGATCATGGGGACGCCCACCTGTTTGAGCGTCGATCTGACTCTCTCGACCCGATCCTCGGTTCGTTCGGCAGCTTCCTGGAAGTGGGTGACGAAGTGCAGTCCGTCCGCCGACCCCATGACGATCACGAAGATCGGGACGAGGATCGACACGATGTCCACCTCGAGACCGAGACCGAAGATCAAGCCGAATGTCCACAAGGCGCCGAACAGGGCGGGGATGATCGACAGGATCGTCAGCCGGCGGTCTCCGATATTGGCGAAGAAGGTGAGCAGCAGCAGGATGATCACTGTGGGCGGGATGACGAGCAGGAACCATCCGATCATGTCGATCACCGTCGCGAAGATGGCAGGGTTGCCGGAGAAGTCGACTTCGAGACCTCCCGGCGTTTCGACGGCGGTGACAGCCCTGGCAACCTTGACGGGGTCGCCAGACGGGACCGCGACCATCAGCGTGTGCCGGCCGTCATCGCTGACGAGAAGGTCGGCGACCGGGTTCTGAGAGAGGAACGCGCCGAGCATGGCGTCGGGGATGGCGGCGATCGCCTCGGAAGTGATCGGGGCGCCCGACAGTGGGTTGACGTCGGGGACAATCGATCCGACCGTTTCGACCCCGTCGACTTCGGCGAGGCGGTCCCGCAGCTCGACGAGGCTGATGAGAGCTTGTTTGTCGGAGATCGTTTCACCCTCTGGAAGGGTGACGAGAACGTTGATCGGATCTGCCGTGTCGTACTTGTCCTGGAGGGCCACCCATGCCTCGCCGCGGTCGTTGCCCGAGGTGAGGAATTGTGTGACGTCGGCGTTGAGCTTCAGGCGGAACAGCATCCCGACCGAGACCAGCGTCAGGATCATCGTGATTGCGATGACCCGTTCCGATCGGTGGACGAGGAAGCGGGCGATGCGATCCACAGGGTTCCTTCCGGCTCGTGCGTCCAGCAGACTACGGGACAGGTGAGGTGGGGACCACTACTGCGTCACCGGGACCCGAGCCGTGGCGCGCTTCGGATCTCGCATGACGAGCATCGGCACGCCGATCCCGTAGGTGCTGAAGTGGCCGACCGGGACGATCTCGATGAGGCACATGTCGAGATCTTCGATCTGCTTCTCGAGTCCGTGGAGGAGAGCGTGGAGGACCGGTGCGGGTGCGTCGGTGATGGGTTTGATGGCGGCGTGTCCGTGGAAGGTGATCATGGCGTCGGGGATCTTGATCCAGGGGATGAACGGGATGCGCTTCGGCACAGTCACGGTGATCGATACGTGGGAGTTCTGGCCGATGTGGCGTGCCTTCCAGGTCTCAGGCCCGGTCGCGATGTAGAGCTTGTGGTCTGCGACCGTGTAGACGATGCCGGCGCTGCGCGCCTCGTTGGCCGGTGTCACCCAGGCGAGTACCGCGAAGATGTGCCGTTCGATGCTGTGCCAGATCTGCTGAGTTGTCGGATGCGCTGTCTTCATGGTGGTCCCAGTCTTCTCTCGAGGTGCAGCAGCGACCAGGGGCTTCCGACCCCTTTCCGGACAGGACCGCAGCGTGTGGTCGTGGCGCTGCTACCTTGATGCGGCCATGGGACACCGAACTTCGCGACTGCTGCTGCTCGCCCGGGGCCTCTTTGTGGACCGAAATCATCCGGATCTCGTCGAGCTCGGGGGCGAGCATGATCCGGAGCGGTTCGTCTGGCGCGTCCTCCCCCACGCGGCGAGGAGTTTCGCGGCGAGCATCGTCATCCTGCCTGCCGACAAGGCGAGAGCGTCGGCCGTCGCCTACCTGTACAGCCGCATCCTCGACACGTACGAAGACCTGTGTCCAGAGAGAGAACGCCGTGAGGAGCTGCTCGATGCATTCGCCCACAGGTTCGAAACCGGCGTGCTCTCTCCTCCCGCGCCGGTCCCGGACGATCTCGCTGTCGACGAGCGGGACCGGTTGCATCTGCTGCTGATCGAGCGCTGCGAGCTCATCGATACCGTCTACCGAAGTCTGCCGCACCAAGTGCAGCAGTCGATCACGCGCTTGGTTCGCTCGATGGCCGACGGGATGGTGTGGTCGTCAGAGAGGTTCGATCACCAAGGAGGAGTTCTCACCAACGCTGAGCAGGTGTCCCGGTACTGCAGGAATGTGATCGGGAACCCGGTCTTGTTTGCCCTCGGACTGGTGAGCAACACGACCCCGTCGGCGGCGACCGAGCGAGACGCATTTGCGGTCGGGGAGATGATCCAGCTGGCGAACATCACCAGGGACGTCGAGAAGGACCTGGCCAGAGGGATCGGCTACCACCCGGCCCTCAAGCCGTATCTGGGCAACGTCGGCGACTCGGTACGGATCCGAGAGACCGTGCAACGGGTGCGAGATGAACTCGTCGCGCGGGCGATGAGCCTCGTACCCGCCTATCGGCGGCTGCTGTCGGGTGTCGAGCAAGCGGTCTCCATCCGTACCGCGGCGGTGCTCATGCTGCTGTTCACCGAGCTGCACTACCGGGGCTGTGTGGCTCGTTCGGGACGAGAACCATGGAAGGGACCCCGCGGTGCGTTCCAGGTCGTGCTGGGGGCGATTCCCTCGCTCCTCTCGGCGAGGTGGGCCAGGCGAACGATCGTGCGCATCGAGGCCGAGTTCCTGCGCGCCGCCGCCCTGCTTCGCACCACCTGACGCCGAC
>CBEVHI010000028.1:0-14718 GCA_965549635.1 uncultured bacterium
CGAACGGTGACGTCTCTCGCCGGGAGAGGGATCGACTCGACCTCGGCGACGGCGTCTTCGAGGTGTCGATCGATCCTGGCGACGAGGGCCGACTCCTGCTCGTCGTTCCACAGCCCTCGGACGGTCAGGAGTGTGCGGAGCCGAGGGATGGGGTCCTTCGCCATCCACTCCTGCTCCTCTGCCTCCGTCCGGTAGCGGCGGGGATCGTCGGCCGTTCCGTGCGGGCCGAATCGGTAGGTGACCGCCTCGATCAGGGTGGGCCCTTCTCCATTTCGAGCCCGGCGAACTGCCTCCTCGGTGGCCACGTACACGGCGAGCGGGTCCATACCGTCCACGCGCATGCCGTTGATTCCGTAGGCAAGGGCCTTGTCGGCGATGGTCGCCGATGCCGTCTGTTTCGCCAGTGGGACCGAGATCGCATACAGGTTGTTGCGACAGAAGAAGACGGTCGGGGTCTTCCACACCCCGGCAGCGTTCAACGCCGCGTGGAAATCGGACTCTGAGGTCGATCCATCACCGAAGTAGGCGACCGTGACGGTGTCGTCCCCACTCCTTCGCGCCTGATCGGCATGCCCGACGGCGTGCGGAAGGTGGGAGGCGATGGGGACTGCGTACATCTGGACCCGGAACCGATAGGGGTCCCAGTCGACGTTGGGCAGACCCCGCCAGTAGGCGAGGAGAGTGCTGATCGGAACGTCCCGCACCAGCGCGGAGCCATGCTCCCGGTAGCTCGGGTACACCCAGTCGTGGGGGCCAAGCGCCATGGCGGAGGCAACCTGCGCTGCTTCCTCGCCTTCCAGGGGTGCGTAGGTGCCCATCCGTCCCTGCCGTTGCAGCGCGACGACTTTCCTGTCGAACCGGCGCGCCGTCACCATGTGGCGGTACATGTCGGTCAGGACATCGTCTGGCAGTTCGGGATCGGGGCCGATCAGCGTTCCGGCCGGGTCGAGAATCTGGAACATGGTGTTCAGTCTCGCACTCGGAGATCGAATTGGTGAAACGGGCTTGCTGTTCGCTGTCAGCTGTCTCCTAAGCCTGTCCGCCGATGTCGACTTGGTAGGCCTCGTACACCATGTCGGCACCCTTTTGGCGATGCCGGGTGATGCGACCGAGCAACTGCGTGACATGTTCGCGGATGTGATCGGGGTCGGTGTCCTCGCCTTCGAGGGCGATGCTCACCTCCTCGATCAGTCCTTTGATGACGGCGTGGTCTGTGGTGAGCAGACGGATGTCGTTGGAGATTCGTGGTGCGATGACAGTGAGTTCCCGGTACAGACCATCGTGTCCTTCGGTCTTTTCGACGTGGCTGGCCAGCGCCTCGGCAACCTTCGCGAGTTGCTCTGCGATGCGCTCCCGCCATGCCGCGCCGGCGCCGATGGGCCCGGCGGCAGCCATCTCGAGTGCTTCTGCGGCATCGTGCAACGGCTGACGTCGCTCCCGTGCTTCCGCAATCAGGTCCCGGTCTGGCATCGCGTCACTCCTTGTTGTCCGGCTTGCTGCCAGCGTACACGGCCGCCGTTGTTGCCGGTTCGGCCTTTTCGGCGGGGCGATCGGTTGGGGGAGGTAGCCTGACGACACGTTGGCGAGGAGACGTGATGCTGATCGACGGAGGGCCGCTAACCCCCGAACAGGTCGTGGCAGTGGCGCAGCGGCATGAGCCGGTGGAGCTCGCGGCATCGGTACCGGCGCGTATGGCGCCGGCGCGCATGCTCATCGACGATCTTGTCGAAGAAGGCCGCACCGTCTACGGGGTCACGACCGGCTTTGGCGCGCTCGCCAACACCCGTATCGGACGCGATGAAGCCGAGGAACTGCAGGTGCATCTGCTTCGTAGTCACGCCGCCGGCGTCGGGGATCACCTCGCCGACGAGATCGTTCGGGCGATGCTCCTGCTCCGGGCCCGAACCCTCTCCCAAGGCCACTCAGGAGTGCGTCCGGTCATCGTCGAGCGCTACGTCGAATTCCTCAACCGCAACCTGTTGCCGGTTGTCCCTTCGCAGGGGTCGGTGGGGGCCTCCGGTGACCTGGCCCCGTTCGCTCATCTGGCACTTCCGCTTATCGGTGAGGGACTCCTGAAAGCCGGCGGACAGGTCCGTCCTGCCGGCGAGGTACTCGCCGAACATGGGATCCAGCCGGTGAAGCTGCAAGCCAAGGAGGGTCTCAGTCTTCTCAATGGCACAGAGGGGATGCTTGCCCAGGGGGTGCTCGAACTCGTCTGGGCAGAGCGGCTGGTCACCTCCGCGGACCTTGCATGCGCTCTGTCGATCGAGGCACTGCTGGGAAGCGCCCGACCGTTCCGTCCCGAGATCCATGCCCTGCGGCCACACCCGGGGCAGATTGCGTCGGCGGCGAACATCGCTGCGGTTCTGCAGGGATCCGCAATCGTCGCCAGCCATCGCGACGACTTCACCCATGCGGTCCAGGATGCCTACAGCCTTCGTTGCGCACCGCAGGTACACGGCGCGGTACGCGACGGCCTGAACTATGTGAGGGAGGTCCTGCAGCGTGAGTTGGGATCTGTCGTCGACAATCCGATCGTTCTGCCTGAGACGGGTGAGGTTGTCTCGGGGGGCAACTTCCACGGTCAGCCCCTCGCCATCGTCCTCGACCTGATGGCGATGGTCGCAACGGAGCTCTCCTCGATCTCCGAGCGGCGCACCGATCGACTGCTCGACCCGGAACGATCATCGGGGCTTCCCGCATTCCTTGCCGCCAACCCAGGCGTCGACTCGGGGTACATGCTCACCCAATACACCGCTGCGGCGCTCGTCGCGGAGAACAGGGTGCTCGCTCACCCGGCATCGGTCGAGTCGATCCCGACGTCGGGGTCCCAGGAGGACCACGTTTCAATGGGCTGGGGTGCGGCCCGCAAGCTGTGGCAGGTTCTCGAGAACGTTCAGCATGTGCTCGCTGTCGAGGTGTTGTGTGCCGTTCGGGGGATCGAGTTGCGGGCGCCGCTGACACCATCGGCGCGCAGCGCTGCCGTCGTGGAGGTTGTCCGTCAGGTCGTGCCGCCGGTGAGTGGTGATCGACCGCCGGGTGTGGAGATCGAGGCCGTTGCCCGCCTGCTCGAGGATGGTTCACTGATCGGAGTGGCAGGAGTCAGCTGAACCGGCCGCGAATCTCTGCTTCGTATTCCGGGAAGTAGCGGCCGATCACCGGCAGGTCGAAGCTGCGCAGAATCGATTCCTTGGCCTCACGCTCGAGGAGGAAACGGAACGATTCCTCCACCAGTTCTGCAGTCCCGACACCAGGAGCGATGCGTACAGCGTCGAGGTCGGTCACGCGCACCAGGTGCATGGTCGTGCTGTGGGAGTCGGAGACCTGCACGGTGTACTGGTCGGGTCCCGTCTGGATGACCGAGATGTCCGTCATGGCGCGAAACCTACACGGGCGGACGGCCGGCTGTCGGCGGTACGCTGTGGGGAGGAGGTCATCATGAGCAGAGAGATCCATGCCCCGAGGGGAACCGAGCTCAACACGAAGGGGTGGCTCCAGGAGGCGGTGCTGCGCTGCCTGATGAACAACCTCGATCCCGAGGTCGCCGAGAACCCGGACGAGCTGGTTGTCTACGGGGGCCGTGGCAAGGCGGCGCGCAGCTGGGAGGCGTTCGACGCGATCGTGCGCAGTCTCGAGGTACTCGAGAACGACGAGACGTTGCTGGTGCAGTCGGGCAAGCCCGTTGGTGTCTTCCGGACACACGAGATGGCACCCAGGGTTCTGATCGCCAACAGCCTGCTCGTGCCCGACTGGGCGACATGGGAACAGTTCTGGGAGCTGGAGGCCAAAGGTCTGATCATGTACGGCCAGATGACTGCAGGCTCATGGATCTACATCGGGACGCAAGGGATCCTGCAAGGCACCTATCAGACGTTCGTGGCGATCGCCGAACAGCGTTTCGGAGGGACACTGAAGGGGACCTTGACCCTCACCGCAGGACTCGGCGGCATGGGCGGCGCACAGCCGCTCGCGATCACGATGAATGGTGGGGTCGCGATCGTCGTCGAGGTCGATCCGAGTCACATCCAGCGGAGGATCGACACGGGCTACCTCGACGTCGCCGCCCCGAATCTCGACGAGGCGATCCGCATGGCGATCGACGCCAAGTCGAAGGGGAAGGCGCTATCGATTGGCGTCGAGGGCAACGCTGCGGACGTTTTCCCGGAGCTGCGCGAACGCGGCGTCGACATCGACATCGTCACCGATCAGACCTCGGCGCACGACCCTCTCAACGGCTATGTGCCGAGCGGGTACGACGTCCATGCGGCAGCCGAGCTGCGCGAACGCGACCCCGACCGGTACATCGAACTGGCCCGCGCATCGATGGCCCGCCACTGTGCGGCGATGGTCGACTTCATGGACACGGGTGCAGAAGTGTTCGACTACGGCAACAACCTTCGGGGCGAGGCGAGGACCGGAGGGTTCGAGAAGGCATTCGCCTATCCGGGGTTCATGCCGGCCTATCTGCGTCCACTCATGTGTGAGGGCATGGGCCCGTTCCGTTGGGTTGCTCTGTCCGGTGACCCGGCCGACATCGCAGCGACCGACGAGGCGATCGCCGAGCTCTTTCCCGAGAACAAGGGACTCCAGCGCTGGCTGGAACTCGCCAAGGAGAAGGTGCACTTCCAGGGGCTGCCCGCCCGCATCTGCTGGCTCGGGTACGGCGAGCGGGCCAAGGCCGGCCTTGCCTTCAACGAACTCGTCCGATCAGGGAAAGTGAAGGCCCCGATCGTCATCGGTCGGGACCATCTGGACTCCGGATCCGTTGCTTCCCCCTACCGGGAGACCGAGGCGATGCTCGACGGTTCGGACGCGATCGCCGATTGGCCGATTCTGAACGCCCTCCTGAACACGTCATCCGGGGCGGCCTGGGTGGCGGTGCACCACGGTGGTGGGGTCGGGATCGGCAAGGCGATCCACGCCGGTGCCCAGGTGGTTGCCGACGGTACCGATGAGGCGGCCCGCAGGCTGGAACTGATGCTCACCAACGATCCCGGGACCGGGGTGATGCGCCACGCCGACGCCGGGTACGAGCATGCAATCGAGGTGGCGAAGGAACGCGGGGTCCGCATCCCCATGCTCTAGCTACTCGCTGCGCTCGGTACTCCGTATTCAGTATTTGGTACTTCGACCGCTACGCCGCCGCTCGTTTGCTGTCACCGGTGCGAGTCCCGATGCTCGTCGCGTGGTCTCCCCGCGGGATACGAAATACGAGGTACAAGGTACGAAGTACGAGACACCGGGGGAGGGCTTGCTCGCGAGCCGTCCCTACCCTTGTAGTAGCGAGGCGATCAGCCCCGTCCATCCGGTCTGATGGCTGGCGCCAAGTCCCTTGCCGGTGTCACCATCGAAGTACTCGTGGAACGCCAGCATCTTGCTCCAGTTGGTGCGCGAGAACACGTCGACACCCCCGTCGATGGGTCGACCGCCGGTTTCGTCGGTGATGAACAGACGCGTGAGGCGACGTTGGAGTTCATCGGCCACCGCGTTGAGGTCCGCCATGGTGCCGGAGCCGGTCGGCATCTCGACGGTGAATGCTTCGCCGTAGTAGTGGTGGAGCTCTCGCAGAGTCTCGATGATGAGGTAGTTGACCGGGAACCACACGGGCCCTCGCCAGTTCGAGTTTCCGCCGAAGACGCCACCCTGGGACTCGGCAGGCTCGTATCCGATCTCGAAGGTCTGACCTCCCGTCGAGAACCGAAACGGCTGTTCAGCATGGATCTTGGACAGCGAGCGGATCCCGTAAGGGGAGAGGAACTCTGCCTCGTCGAGCATGTAACGCAGGATGCCTCTCAACCGGTCCGGTGTGAGGAGCGAGATCAGCCGCCGCTTGCCGGCCCCGGGCTCGTCAATGCTGGCCATGTGGCGGCGGGCCCTCGGCCGGTGATCGATGTACCAGCGCATCCGGTCCTGGAACGCACCAAGGCCGTCCAGGTCTGACGGTTCGAGGACGTCGGTGGCAATGAGTGGTAGCAGCCCGACGAGGGAGCGCACCTTCAGCCGGCTTGCGGAGCCGTCGGGGAGGTGCAGCACGTCGTAGTAGAAGCCATCCTCGTCGTCCCACAGGCAAGGACCACCTGCAGTGTCGGTCATGGCCTCCGCGATGGCGAGGAAGTGCTCGAAGAACTTCGTCGCCACTCCCTGATACACCGGGTTCTCCTTGGCGAGTTCGAGGGAGATTCTCAGCATCTCGAGCGTGTAGAAACCCATCCAGGCGGTCCCGTCGGACTGATCGATGTGCCCTCCGGTGGGAAGTGGCGCGCTGCGGTCGAACACCGAGATGTTGTCCAGGCCAAGGAATCCGCCCTGGAAGACGTTGTTGCCGTCGGCGTCCTTGCGGTTCACCCACCAGGTGAAGTTGAGCAGCAGTTTGTGAAACACCTCCTCGAGGAACGCTCGGTCGGGCCTCCCGTTCCTTGCCGCGTCGATCTCGTAGACGCGACGGGTTGCCCAAGCGTGGACTGGCGGGTTGACGTCACCGAACGCCCACTCGTAGGCGGGGATCTGTCCATTCGGGTGCATGTACCACTCACGGGTGAGCACGAGCAGCTGATGTTTGGAGAAGCCTGCGTCGACCAGCGCCAGGGGGAGCGTGTGGAACGCCACATCCCACGCCGCGTACCAGGGGTATTCCCACGTGTCGGGCATGGAAAGGATGTCAAAGTTGTTCAGGTGTGCCCAGTTACGGTTCCTGCCCAGTCTCCGTTCAGCCGGGGGCGCCGGACCGGAAGGATCTCCGGTGAGCCACTGGGCGACGTCGTAGTAGTACAGCTGCTTGCTCCAGAGCATCCCTGCGAGCGCCTGGCGCTGCACGAGGCGTTCCTCCTCGGTCAATGAAGGGTTCTGGATGGCGTCGTAGAACTCGTCTGCTTCGATCCGGCGGAGGTTCATGATCGAAGCGAAGTCGGAGAAGGGAGTCTCTTGCTTCTGGTCGCTCAATCGCAGACGTACGGTGCGCGTCTCGCCGGAGGCAAGGTCGAGGCGATACAGTGTCGCCGCTTTCGTGCCTGTTCGCTGCGGATTGACGGCGCCACCGTCACCGTCGACCAGGTAGCGGTGGAATGAGTCTTTGACATATGGGTCGAGGGGCAAGCCATAGAGTCGTTCGCCGTTCGTCTCGTTTTCAGTGAACAGCAGTTCCTCGGCGGCATCCGCGTACAGGTGGTAGGTGCCGCACACCGGATGCTCGGCGACGATCTCGCCATCGCCCCGCGCATGCATCTTCGGACGGCTGGGAACATCGTGCATCGGCCCGGCCTCGTATCCCCAGCTCCACGTGTTGCGAAACCAGAGCGTCGGCAGCATCCAGCAAGTTGCAGGATCAGGGCCGCGATTGGTGACGGCGATCTCGATGAGGACGTCGTTGGGGTCGGCCTTCGCGTACGACACATGAACATCGAAGTAGCGGTCGTCGTCGAAGATGCCGGTGTCGACCAGTTCGTACTCGGGCTCGGTACTTGCCCGCTTGGCGTTCTCTGCGACGAGGCGGTCGTAGGGATAGGCAGCCTGCGGGTACTTGTAGAGCATCCGCATCCAGCTGTGGGTGGGGGTGCTGTCGAGGAAGTAGGAGTACTCCTTCACGTCCTCGCCGTGGTTGCCCTCGGGACCCGACAGGCCGAAGAGCCGCTCCTTGAGAATCGAGTCGTTGCCGTTCCACAGCGCGAGGTCGAAGCACACATACTGGGATCGGTCACTGATGCCTCCGAGCCCGTCTTCGTTCCATCGATAGGCGCGGCTCCTCGCATGATCGTGGGGGAAGGCGTCCCATGCGGTGCCATGCTCGCTGTAGTCCTCACGGACGGTTCCCCAGGCGCGCTCGCTGAGATAGGGACCCCAGTTCTGCCAGTCGACCGTTCCGGCCTGCTGGGCTTCCATGCGACGCTGTTCGGCGGTCATCGGTCTCCGATCATGTTCCAGATCCGGGCCACCTCGGCAACGCTCCACGCCTGGGCGATGGCTGCTCGCGGCGTGTGGGGCGGATCCCCGTCGGCGCATTCGCTGATGCTGCCGTTCTCGAGGAGATGTGCGAGGAGCGGCCCGAGCATGTCCCTGACGGCTTTCGGGTCCTGGTACACCCGCAGGTGTGCCGTTGCGAACGGTCCGATCAACCACGGCCACACGGTTCCCTGGTGGTAGGCGGCGTCCCGCTGTCGCACCGATCCGCCGTAGTGTCCCTCGTAGCCGGGTTCGCGAGTCCCGAGGGTGCGCAAACCCAACGGAGTGAGCAGTTCGGCGGCGCACATGTCGACGATGGCCTTCTGTCGAGTTCTCTCGAGCGGACTGGCGGGGAGCGATACGGCGAAGAGCTGGTTGGGTCGGAGCGTCGGATCGTTGCCGTCGGGTCCGTCGATCACGTCGAAGAGGTACCCACGCTCCGGGTTCCAGAAGCGGTCGAAGGAGTGATGCGCCCGATCCGCTGCCGCCAGATACTCGCTGGGGTCGAGCCCGAGGATGCCGGCAAACCCGGCCATAGCCAAGAGTGCGTTGTACCAGAGGGCGTTGATCTCGACCGGCTTGCCGATGCGTGGTGTGACCACCCAGTCGCCCACTTTGGCGTCCATCCAGGTCAGCTGGATTCCGTGCTCTCCACCGGCGAGGAGCCCATCAGCCGGATCGACCCCGATGCCAAAGCGTGTCCCTTCGAGATGCGAGTCGATGATCTCCGCGAGGACAGGGAAGAGGTCGCCGACGAGTGCGTCGTCGCCGGTAGCTGCGTGGTGGGCGCGGATCGCCTCGAAGTACCAGAGGGTCGCGTCGATGGTGTTGAACTCTGGCAGTTCCCCATCGTCGGTAAACCGGTTCGGGAGCATGCCCCTGTCGACAAAACGGGAGTAGGTGCGCAGAATCTTCGCCCCCTCTTCGGCCCGCCCCGTGGTCAACGTGAGCCCTGGAAGAGCGATCATGGTGTCACGCCCCCAGTCTCCGAACCAGTGGTAGCCGGCGATCACCGTTCGCCCGACTTCGCCGCCGGTCTGGCGAGAAACCAGGAACTGGTCGGCAGCGAGGTTCAGACGTGATCCGATCTCGTCGTCGGTCATGAGCCCCTGGTCATGTGCGGTCCGTCTCGCGAGGGCGCGTCGGCCGTCGAGCCCTGCTTGCGCGTCGGTCGTGGCAACGACCGTCACGTTTGCCCCCGGTTCGAGGATGGTGGTGATCGTCGCCGCGTGGAGGAGGTCATCGAGGTCATCAAGTCCGCGAAACGCCTCGACACCCAGGAAATAGTCCCGATACCACTCATGGGTCGGAGTCATCTGTGCGTCCGAGCTCAACAGGAGGATCGGGGCGGCGCCGTCGAAGGGCGTAACGCTGAGCCCACTATCGGTCGGTTCGATGTGCATGCGCCAGTCTCCGGCCCGAGTGGTCTGGTGGAAGTCACGGTAGGTAACCATGGCCTTCGCTTCGAGCAGGACCGGCTGATCCCCGGCAGCGTGTTCGTAGGCGACGTAGGTTGTGTCGGCGCCGGGTTCCATCCAGATTCGCTTGACCAACGTCGCGGTTCCCACCTCGTAGGTCCATGAAGGCACCGATCCATCGAGCTCAAAGCCGACGAGGGAGGCAGGCTCATCGGCGTCGCGCCGGCCGCTCCATGTGTCGGCGTCCAGTGGCTCTCCATCGGCGGTCTCGTGGAACTTGCCGACCAGAACCGTGCGGCCGAGGGGTGGTGCGAGGGCAGCCACCAGCAGGCCGTGGTAGCGCCGGCTGCGGACACCCGAGATGGTCCCGGACGCGTAGCCGCCGAGTCCGTTGGTCACCAGCCACTCCCGCGCCATGGCGTGGAGCCTACGACGCTGCGGTAGTTGTCGGTGTCGTCGGCCGGGTCGGGCGGGACTTCGTGCCGTAGGTGAGAACCCGCAGGATCGTGAGGGTGACGATGACCACGCTGGTACCGCCGTACAGAGCGATGGAGAGAACACCGTGGCTGTCCGTGCCGGCCTGGATGCTGTGGACGAGAGCGGCGGTGAACACCCCGTAGGTGAGGTAGTGGATGCCCCTCCACATCTTCTGGCCGATCCGTTGGCGAATGTAGAACGTGAAGCCGGTTAGCACCATGCCATACGTAGCGACGATTCCGAGCGAAACCGCCACCGGTTCCCACGTCGAGGCTCCAGGAATCAGCACCTGCCGGAGGCCGAAGTCGACGTACGTGTCGGTCAACAGGGCGACGACGTGGATGACGGTCGCCACCAGGCTGCCGATCGAGAACGCTTCGTGCACGTAGGTGGTGTTCTTTGTCGAGACGGCGCGCTGCAACGTCTTCGACGAGATGACCAGGCCCCAGATCGTTGCCGCAGCCAGCAGGGCAAAGGCAATGATTCCCGATCCCCGCACCGTGATCCATGTGAGGTTCATACCGCCATCACCTCCAGGCCGCCCGTCGCGTAGACAGACCCGTCTTTCCAGACCGCGATCGCCCCAGCGATCCAGTCCTGCTCATCCGCCCAGGCCAGGCCGCTCTCACCAAGGATCAGCACCGCCTTGGCCGCAGCTTCTGCCAGCACTGCCCGGTCGGCGATCGCCGTTGCACTGAGGATCGGTGTGACCGCAGGGCGGTCTGTGCGAGGATCGATCAGGTGGTGGACGCGGCGACCCGCAACGTTCCAAGAGCGTCGTGTTGTCGAGCTGGTGGCGAGCGCTCTCCTGCCGACGGGAACCGTTGCGACCACCTGTCCCCAAGGGTCCTCGATCTCGACCTCTGTGTCCGGGTGGTTGGAGCGTAGGTCTCCTCCTGCATTGACGATCTCGGCAAGGCCGAGTTCGACGGCGACGTCGGCCGTCCAACCTTTTGCGACGCCGCCGAGGTCGAAACTCAAGTCGGAGGATCTCCACAGTGCGAAACCTTCGATGTGCCACCAGGAGTCCGTGTCACTCGGCTCGGGTGAGTCGGTGAGGTCGACGATGTCGGAGAATGTCTTGTCGTAGCCCCACGCTTTGACGAATCTGCCGACGGCGGGATCGACGAGGCGTTCGGTCATGCGCCGGATCTCCTGTGCCGTGGCAAGAACATCCGCCAGGAGGGGAGAGAGGCCGGCGGGAGACGCCTCGGAGGCGTTCAACCGGCTGAGCTCGCTGTCGTTCCGAAAACGGCTGCACACGGACTCCACGTGTTCGAAGAGCCGTCGAGCCGGTGCGGCCGTTTGGCCGGGTTGCAGGGCCAGTCGGATCGACGTCCCCATTGCGTCGAAGGTGACAGACCGCATCACGAACCGCTCGAGGCTTGGCGGGTCGGTGCTTGGATGACTCGCCGGACGATCGTCTTGGTTGGTGGCGGGGCGATCTTGGCCGGTCCCACCTTGACGACCACAAGACCGCCGCTTGGTGTCGCAGGGAGTGGTGCCAGCTGGGCGGCTGCCTGGGGCTGCGTCGCTGTCGTCGACTCCTCGGTGGTCTGGGTTGGTGCGGCGGCAACTCGGTTGGCGAGGATCGCGGTCGTCCAAGCCACACCGGCGAGCGTCCAGGCAACGATCTTGATGCCACGCAGAGGCAAGAAGCGCCGGCGGATCACTTGGTTGCTCCGTCCACGACCCGCAGGACGGCGTTGTTGGCTTCCAGGACTCGTACGATCGACGTGGGGAGCTGTCGCTCAGCATCCTCTGTTGGCAACACCCACGCGGCGTCTTGGGAGGCGAGTGTCCGGTACAGGGCAGGGCTGATGCCGTCCGGCAGCTCTGGCGGCGTCACCGGCTCGACGACCTCAACCGACTGCTGCGTCGATGACGCCACGACGGTTGATGGAACACCCGCGTGGCTGCGCACGGCCAGGTATCCGAACGTGGCGAGGATGGCGGCGGCGATGATCATGCCACGATCTCGCATCAGTCGTCACCGTGTTCGTGCTCGTCCTCATGGTCGTCCTCGTGGTCCTCTCTGTGTTCGCTCTCATCCTCGGACTCGTGCGCCGATGCGGGGGCTGCACTCACCGTCTCAATGATGGTGACGACCTCAGCCGGCTGGTCCGTGCTCGGGGCAGCGGGGAGAGGGCTATCGGTGTCGGCACAGATGGGACGCAACGCATCGAGGGCGGCCTGCTCGAGCGGCGTGATCGTCCCTGCCGCTTCCTTGGCTGCCAGCTCCGGTCCGTCTTGTGCGCACGCTCGCTGGAGGTCTGCATCGCGGGAGATGGCGTCCTGGATGGCAAGCGACGCCTGATCTGCCTGCACCGAGACCTCTGTCGTGTCCGGGCTCACGTCGGAGGGTGGAGCGGTGAACGCGGCGAAGGCGCTGACGGTCGGCACACCGATCGCAGCTGCCAGGATCGTGGCGATGAGCTTGCTTTTCATACTTCCTCCTATTGGTGGGTAGAGCCTGCTGCGCTGATGGATAAGGGGGCGCTAAGGCGCTGTGAAGCGTTGTGCAAAGATGGGGGCGTGGATTTCGTGCTGCGCAATATCGGAGAACTGACGACCAATGACCCTGGGGGTTCCCCTGGCGGCGGACCCGTGCCGAGCGCAGCGGTGGCCGTAAGTGACGGTGTCGTGGCATGGGCCGGCACCGACGTTGCCGTTCCCTCCCGATTCGGTACCTTCCCGCAGATCGACGTCGGAGGTCGGGCGGTGATCCCCGGCTTCGTCGACGCCCACACCCACTGTGTGTTCGCCGGAGAGCGGGCGGACGAGTTTGGTCGACGGCTTCGCGGGGAGAGCTACGAGGCGATCCTCGAGGCCGGCGGAGGCATCCGTTCGACCGTTGCCGCAACGAGGGCGGCAAGTCTCCAGGAGCTGGTCGACTCAGGCCGGCAAAGACTCGACCGGATGCTGGCGATGGGCACGACGACGGCCGAGATCAAGTCTGGGTACGGGCTGGACACGGTCACCGAGCGGCGCATGCTCGAAGCGATTGCCGAGCTGGCCCACACCCACCCCATCGACGTCGTGCCGACGTTCCTCGGCGCTCACGTGATCCCGGCCGAGTACCGAGAGGATCGGGAACAGTATGTGCGGCTCCTCATCGAGGAGATGCTGCCGGCCTGCGCTCCGTTCGCTCGCTACTGCGATGTCTTCTGCGACGACAGTGCGTTCACTGTGGATGAAGCGAGGAGGGTCCTCGAGGCGGGCAAACGCCTTGGGCTCCGTCCGCGCCTGCACGTCGAGCAGCTCGGACACAGCGGCGGCGCCGCGCTCGCCGCGAAGCTGGGGGCGGTCAGCGCCGACCACCTGGACCACGTCGATGCTCGCGATGTGGAAGCGCTGCGCAAGGCGGGGACTGTTGCAGTCCTCCTTCCCGCGGTGGCGCTCTCGATGCGAACTCCTCAGCCGCCCGGACGGATGCTGTGGGACGCGGGGATTCCGGTTGCCATCGCCACGGACTGCAACCCTGGCACCGCCTATGTGGAGAGCATGCCGCTCGTCGTGGTCCTCGCGGTGCTCGCCATGGGACTCACTCCGGAAGAAGCGCTGTGGTCGGCGACCCGCGGCGGCGCGCTTGCCCTCGAGGAGGCAGGGAAGGGCTGGATCGGAGAAGGATCCGTTGCCGACCTGATCGTTCTCGACGCCCCCAGCGCGGTCCACCTGGTCTATCGACCTGGCACGGACCTGATCGGCGCGGTGATGAAGGACGGCGAGATCGCGGTCGACAGACTCAACCTGTCGCGATGAGGGCGATGCCGGCGAGTGCGAGAACGACTCCGACAAGGCGGGGCACGGTGAGCCGTTCCTTGAGTACCACTCTTGCCAGGATGATCGTCGACGCCGGATAGAGCGACGTCACCACCGACGCCAGCGAGATCAGCCCTGCTCGCACGGCTGCCAGGTAGAGGGCGTTGGCGGCGATGTCCAAGACGCCCGCCCAAGCCACCGTCCGATCGATCACCTTCGTGGGTCTGACCGGCCTGCCGAGGGTTGCTGCGAGTAGCGCCACAAACGGAATGGAGGCACTTCTCGCCCCGATGAGGGGCCAGATGCCCGAGGTGGGATCGGTGCGGCTGATGAGAATGAAGAAGGTTCCGAATCCGACTCCGGCGAGCAAGCCATCCAACGCCCCCGTGTTGCTCGTTTCGCCCTCGCCGGTCGTGCGCTCACGAGTGATCAGGGCGATTGACGAGATGGCGGCCACAATGCCAACTGCAGCCACGGTCGAGGGGCGATCGCCGATCAGGAGCCCGAACCCGAGAGGGACGATGGCCGTGGTGACTGCCGAAAGGGGAGCCGCCACCGACATTCGGCCGGTGGAGAGACCCCGGTAGAAGAAGATCAAGCCGACGCCTCCGACCAGGCCTGCTGCCGCACCCCAGGCAAAGTCGATCAGGCGATAGTGCTGCGGACCGAAGACCGGGAGGAGCGCCAGAAGGAGCGCAAACCCGACCATCTGGGAGACCACGACCACGGCCATTGCCCGATGCCGTTTTGATGCCATGCCCCCAAGGAAGTCGGCGGCCCCATAGGTGACCGCAGAGAGGATGGCGAAGACGGCGAACACGAGCGGAGTATCAAGGCTCTACCGCACGGTGTCCAGTATTCCTCAGCTGACAGCGAACAGCGAACAGCCCTCAGCTGACAGCGAACAGCTGACAGCTTCCAGCAAGAAGGTTGCCTGGCGCTGTCTTGGGAGGCAACGCTCGCTGGCTGCTGGCTGCTGGCTGCTGGTGTATGTTTGGAACTAGGAGACTGCTGAGCAACACATGTCACGCACCCATCCCTGAGCCGGCCGTCCGCTCGTTGAGCCATGGGGGGTCGCGCCCCTGACGAGGAAGCAAAGGAGCCGCCAGTGGACATCGTCACCGTC
>CBEVHI010000029.1:0-14698 GCA_965549635.1 uncultured bacterium
CGGGCGCGCAGTCTGGAGGCACTGTCCTCGTCGCGAGGGCCGGCCAAGAGGAAGATGAACAACAAAAGGCCGACACCGACCGCGGCCGGACCGATGTACGCGAGCGTCGAGACAGGCAGCGGCGATTCGTTGGCCGGTGAGAACGGCGCCGGTTGGGCGAACGTGACCGGGACCGTCGTCGTGGTCG
This sequence comes from uncultured bacterium, assembly GCA_965549635.1. Lineage (GTDB taxonomy): Bacteria > Actinomycetota > Acidimicrobiia > Spongiisociales > UBA4744 > CBEVHI01. Next base: position 188 of record CBEVHI010000029.1, read on the forward strand.
TGACGGTCTGTTTGATGAACCCGGGCACCTCGACGCTGCTCGAAGCGGTGATCCCCTGATAGGAGACGCCGATCTCGAGTGGACCGGGCTGGTCCTGGGTTGCGGTGAAGCGCACCACGACCTTGTTGTCGAGCTCCCGCTTGATCTGGCCGTAGAGGCTGGTCAGGGCGGCAGGGTTGGGCGTGGAGAGGAACAGTCCGCCGCTCGATTCGGACACGGCCTCGATGTCGGTGGGGTTGAATTCCGGCGATTCGAGCGCCACCCCGAAGACACGTACCGACTTGTCGTCCACGGCGGCTATCGCATCACTGAGCGTTGCCTCACTCACCGTGTCACCGCCGTCGGTCAGCACGATCATGTTCGGCTCCAACCGGGAGGCGTCGCCGGTGAACAGCGAAGCGCCGCGGACGATGCCGTCGAAGAACGCGGTCTCTCCCCCGGCTTCGATCGACTCGACCCTGCCGGTGAGCGCAGTCTTGGAACTCGTGAACCCCGACAGCACCTGTACCTCATCGGCGAAGACGACCAGGGCGATGAAGTCCTGATCGCGTTTCTGCTGAATGAACGACAGGGCAGCAGCCTTGGCCGCGTCAATCGGTTCACCCTGCATCGAGCCGGACGCATCGATGACCAGCACGATCCCCACCGGGACGACAGACTCGCCGATGGTCTCGACTTCGAGGTCCTGCACCGGGGTTCCGTTCTCGGTGACCGCGACTGCAGCAGGGTCGAGCTGCGCTTGCAGGTTCTGGAACTCGACGACCGCCTGGACACGGGGATAACGCGAGATGGTGACATCGGAGATCTCGATCGACGACCCTGTCGTCTGAGCGAACGCGACGACGGCGCCTCCGAACAACATCAGGAAGGCGACGAGGCCAGCGAACGCAGCCCGGAGTCTCACCTTCCGTGCTGACCTTCGCGACGGGCGAACGGTTCGGGGTCGAACATGTCGCTCGGCAGTTTGACACCCATGTCGGCGAGGTGGCCCGAGAAAGTTGGCCGGATGCCTGTCGCCTTGAGGCGACCGAGGTAGCGGCCGTTCTCATCGACACCCATGCCGAAGTCGAACAGAAACAGGTCCTGGAGCGTGATGATGTCGCCCTCCATGCCTTCCACCTCAGTGATGTGGGTGACCCGCCGGGTACCGTCACGCAGCCGGGCCTGGTGGACGATCAAGTCGATGGCGGATGCCACCTGTTCCCGGATGGCACGCACCGGAAGGTCGAACCCTGCCATCAGCACCATCGTCTCGATACGAGACAGGGTGTCTCTCGGAGAGTTGGAGTGGATGGTGGTCAGCGACCCGTCGTGGCCGGTGTTCATGGCCTGGAGCATGTCCAGTGCCTCTCCCCCACGGGCCTCACCGACGACGATACGGTCAGGACGCATACGCAGAGAGTTGCGCACCAGGTCACGGATCGTGATCTGTCCTTTTCCTTCGATGTTGGACGGTCGAGACTCGAGGCTGAGCACGTGCTCCTGGCGCAGCTGCAGCTCGGCGGCGTCCTCGATCGTGACAATGCGCTCGTCGAGGGGCAGATACCCGGACAGCACGTTCAGGCTGGTGGTCTTTCCTGAACCGGTTCCGCCGCTGATGATGATGTTCAGCCGGCCCTTCACACACGAGTCGAGGAACCGTGCGACCCGTTCGCTCAGCGTGCCGAACCCGATGAGGTCGGCTTCGGTGTATGGGTCGACGGCGAACTTTCGGATCGTGAGGAACGGTCCGCCGATCGCCAGGGGGTGCACGACGGCATTCACGCGGGAGCCGTCAGGAAGGCGGGCGTCGACCAGCGGTGTTGCCTCGTCGATGCGACGGCCGACGTCTCCGACGATCTTGTCGATGATCCGGCGCAAGTGCACCTCGTCGACGAAACGCACGTCGGTCTTGTCGAGTTTGCCGTGCCGCTCGGTGAACACCTGGAACGGCCCGTTGACCATGATCTCGGTCACTTCCGGATCGTTCAGTAGCGGATCGATCGGTCCATAGCCGAGGACATCGTTGGTGATCTCATTGAGAAGCTGGGTCTTCTCGGCCCGGGAGAGCCCGACGCTCTCCTCCTGACTGAACGCCCACTCGAGCATCTCGGTGACACGCAGGCGCAGTTCGGCGTCGCTCATCTGCCGGTCATAGAGGGTTGGCCCCAACTCCTCAACGACTTTGAAGTGCAGACGTCCGCGCAGCTCGCGGAACATCGACTCACGTTTCGCGTCGTAGCCGATCTCAGAGGTCTTCGCCGCTGCGACTCGTTCGGATAGTGATGCCATGATGCTCGCCTTCCCCTTTTACCGGCGTGGGGCCGCCGCTAAACCTATCAGCTCTCTAGGACATCCATCGGCGCTTACCTGAACGACCTGAACGACTCTTTTCGGCGCCGGTAACCAGCTTGGCCACCGTCTCGAAACCCTTGGCCACTTTCGAACGCGGTGCGGACTCGACCACCGGTCTTCCTTCGTTGACCGACGCCGGCACCATTCCATCCGATGGGATCGCTGCCGAGATCTTCAGTTTCAACGACTTCTCGATTTCCTTCTCGTCCAACCTGGCCCTGGCATTGCTGCGGTTGAGAACGAGCTGAATCTTCGCCGAAGGGAACTTGAGCAGCCGCAACGTCTCGAGTGCCAGTTTGGCGTTCTTGACGCTCGGAAGATCCATGTCGACGACACACAGCACCTGATCGGAGCGCTCGAGAAGTGACAGGAGCAGCTCATCGAGCAGGGACGCCGTGTCGATGACGACATAGTCGAACATAGGACGCAGCCGGCCGACGATCTCGGTCATTGCCGCGGTAGACACCTCGTCGGCGAATGCGGGCTCCAGCGGCGCCGCGAGGACTCTGAGCCCGCTGGGATGCGTCGTGAGGATCGACTCGATGAGCGCCTCGTCGAGATTGTCGATTTCGTGGGCGGCATTGACGATGGTCAACTTCGGTTCGAGCTGCAGGACCAGGCAGACGTCACCGAACTGGAGGTCTGCATCGACGATGCAGACCCGCGACGGATCGTGGGTCTTGGCGAGCAGCATGGCCAGGTTGGTGGCGGTGACCGTCTTGCCACTCCCACCTTTCGCCGACATGACGGTGATCACTCTGGCCTCACGGTGCGGCGCCCCAAACGGCTCCGCGGCGATGGACGTCTTCGCCTCGCGGCGGTTCAGACGTTCCGCCTGGCCTATCGCCTCGGCCATTTTGGTCTGATCCAGAGGAGCTTCGATCACATCCACGAAGCCGGCGCGCATTGCTGCCCGCAACAGGGTGGCGGTCGTCGCCCCGGCCACAAGGACCACAGCGAGACCGGCGTCCTCCTCGACGAGTGAACCGGCGTCCCGGATGCCTCGTTCTGTGGCAAAGCTTGGGCCGAGCACGATGAGGTCGACGTTTCCGCCGGCGAGCGCGCGCTGCGCGTCGGCCAGGGAACCTGCGGTGTCGACGCCACCCTCGAACATCCGTTTGGCATCGGCGAGGAAGCCCTCGTCGCCATCGACGATGAGGATGCCGTTTCCGTCAAACGACTGCTTAGCGTCCGACACCTGGCTCCTCGAACAACGTATCCCTGGTCACACCTTCGGTGGGAACCGGCACGAAGTCGGCCGGCACCAACGTCAGCCAGACACTGCCGTTCTCGAATGTGAACACGAGTCGTTCGGCCTCTTCCGGAGTGACCTCCAGTGTGAGGATGCCACGGTTCTGGGCCGGAGCTGCTTCCCCACCCTCGGGCGGGGCGGTGGTGACGGTAACCGTCTGGTCGCCCTCTTCATCGGAGCGAATCTCGGTGCCCACAGCGAGGACCGGCAGGCCCTGCATCACGAAACGAGTGATCAAACCGGCGTTCACCTGCTCCTCGATGGCCGCAAGCTCTTCCGGGGTGAGCGGAGCGCCGGTATCGACCGTCTCCTGCACGAAGTCCGAGATCGCCGACTCAAGGGTGACGATCAGGTTGATCCTGTCCCCGGCCTCGATGAACCCGTTGACCCCACGCACCGAGTCCACGGACACCGTGATGGCCTGTTTGCCTTCAGGGATCCGCTCGGCGAGCGGTTTGATCTCTGCCGTCAGTGCCACCCACTGGTCGGTGGTGAGGATCTGGCGACCGGAAATCGGACCCGCGGCAACTCGTCCCGTCAACACCTGACGCAGCTCCTCTTCGGAACCGATGGCGTTGTCTGGCAAGAACTGGGTTTCCTCACGATCCTCTACGGCGCGCTGCTGGGAGAGCACCAGGGATCCTTCCGTTCCTTCGGCGATCAGGTCGGTCGAACGGTAGACCGTCCGATACTCGAGTTTCGCCTCGGCTTCGTTCTGGACGTTGCTCATGAACTGCCATAGTGCGAACGCCGCCACGGCGGCGAGCAGCAAGGCCACGATCAACACCAAGGTACGTCTACCCATCGACTCTCCTTCGGTTCTTCCCCGGCTCGACGGAACTGCCGGTCATCGTCACACGATTCCCATTCCGGCGCGCACCGCCTAGGAGCCTACCGTCTCGTCCTTGATTTGCACGGCTTTGCCGCGTCCCCCCAACCAGCGCCACAACACTGGCACACTCTGGCTGGGTGTCAAGAGATAGTTCGGCTACCGGCGGCACCTACCTGAGGGTTTTCTCCGGCTCGGCGCGGGCGCTATCTGCGGCCGATGCCCCGCTCTTTGAGTTCCTGCAGGATCGCTTCGAGTGACGCGTCCACGTCAAAGGTACGCTCGCGTTCCGGCTGCTCGGGGCGCTCCCGTTCGAACTCGCGCACCCTCGGCGCTGGTCTGGAGCGTTCCGGCCGCGGCTCGTCCTTGCGTTCCTTCCACTCCGGCAGTGCCTGCTTGATCGACAAGCTCACCCTGCGGCGCTCGGTGTCCATCTCAGTGACCTTGACCGAAACGGCCTTCCCGATCGACAGTTCGAGCTCGGGTGACTCCACACGATGCATGGCGATTTCGGAGACGTGCACGAGACCTTCGACGCCTTCGCCGACCGAGACGAACGCCCCGAACGGCACGGTCTTGGTGACCACACCGTCGACGATGTCGCCGACATCGTGTTCTGAGGTGAACTTCTCCCAAGGATCGTCCTGGGTCTGCTTCATCGACAGCGAGATACGCTCCCTGCCGAGGTCCACTTCGAGAACCTTGACGGTGACCTCGTCGCCCACGCTGACCACTTCCGAAGGATGATTGACGTGCTGGTAGGACAACTCCGACACGTGGACGAGTCCGTCCATGCCACCCAGATCGACGAACGCTCCGAAGTTGACGACCGACGAGACGACTCCGGTGCGGGCCTCACCGACGGCGAGGTCGTCGAGGAATGCCTGACGTTCCTCCGCTTGCTGTTCTTCGAGGAACGCGCGGCGTGAGAGAACGACGTTGTTGCGGTTGCGGTCCAGTTCGATGACCTTCGCCTCGATGTCCTGGCCGATGTAGGGCTGGAGGTCCCGGACACGGCGCAGTTCGACCAGTGAGGCCGGCAGGAATCCGCGTAGACCGATGTCGACGATGAGTCCACCTTTGACAACTTCGATGACCGGGCCGGAGACGATCCCGCCCTCTGCGAAGACCCGTTGGATCTTGCCCCATGCCCGCTCGTATTGGGCACGCTTCTTGGACAGGATGAGGCGGCCTTCGTCGTCTTCCTTGTCGAGGACCAGCGACTCGATCCGATCGCCTATCGACACGATCTCATTCGGATCGACACCGCGGCGGATGGACAGCTCCCTCAGTGGGATGAGACCTTCTGACTTGTAGCCGACGTCGACGAGCACACCATCCTGGTCGATGCTGGCGACGGTTCCTTCGACGATGTCACCTTCGTCAAACTCGAGCACGGTGGCTTCGATGGCCGCTCCGAAATCCAGATCGTCGGGAAGGTCGCTGACATCCTTGGCGACGATGGCAGGCCGCTCGGCGAAGATCGGCGCCACGGCATCCTCCGTCGGCTCGGGGACACTCTCGGGGACGCTTTCGGGCTCCTCCGCAACGGCCGCTTCGGAAGCGGCGCCTTCGGTGACAGCCTCTGGCTGCTCTGACGGGGCCTCTGCTTGGTCCTCGGTCGTCGCCTCTTCTTCGACGGGCGCTTCCTGCGCCTCGGCGACCGGGGCGGCCTCTGCCGTCTCCTCTGTGACGATCGGTTCAGATACGGTCTCCTCCGCTGGTGCGGAGGCCTCGGTGGTGGTCGGGTCCTGCGTGAGCGCGGACTCGTGCTCGTTGGTCATGTGTGCTGTGTGCTCCTCATGGAAAGGCTCCCCGGGGAATCCCGGAGGCGCCTGCAGGATAGCACGGAAATCGGCTGTCGAGCAGGTCGCGACCGCTCACGCCTTGCATTCGGCCAGGTTGGAGCCGCTTGCCAGCTCGACGGTCAACGGGACGCGCAGCTCGGCAACGTCCTCCATCGTGCGCCGCAACACGTCCGCTGCAGCATCCCACTCCTCCGGGGGCGCTTCGACGACCAGTTCGTCGTGGATCTGAAGGAGCATGCGTGTCTGCATGGAATCGAGCGCCGCGTCGAGGTCGATCATCGCCTTCTTGATGATGTCGGCGGCCGACCCCTGAACCGGAGCGTTGAGCGCCATTCGCTCCCCCATCTGGCGGATGCGGTAGTTGTCACTGGAGAGTTCGGGGAGATACCGGCGTCTACCGAACATCGTCTCGGTGTACCCACGGTTTCGCGCCTCGGCAACCACCGTGGCCAGGTAGGCCTTCACCTGAGGGAACTGCGCGAAGTAGGTCTCGATGTGCTCGGCAGCCTCCTCCCTCGAGATCTCCAGACGTTCGGCGAGACCGTAGGCCTCCATGCCGTAGAGCAGTCCAAAGTTGATCGCTTTGGCGCGCCGGCGCATCTCGGAAGTCACGTTGGCCGGCTCGACACCGAAGACCCGAGCAGCCGTTTCGGTGTGGATGTCGGCCGCCTCGCCCTCGAATGCCTCGATCAGACCAGGATCTCCGCTGAGGTGTGCCAGAACACGCAGCTCGATCTGTGAGTAGTCGGCCACGATGAACCTCCATCCCGGCTCGGGAATGAAGGCGCGCCGGATCGTGCGCCCGGTCTCCGAGCGCACAGGAATGTTCTGCAGGTTGGGCTGATCCGACGACAGGCGCCCCGTGGCTGCACCCATCTGGTTGAAACGGGTGTGGATACGGCCGTCGGAAGCGATCAACGGGAGGTAACCCTCCACATAGGTGGACCGAAGCTTCTCCAGTTCGCGATAGCGCAGCAGCGAGGCAACCACCGGGTGGGTGTCTGCAAGCTTCTTGAGCACCGACTGGTCGGTCGACGGGGCACCCTTTGGTGTCTTCTTCAGCACCGGAAGACCCAGGTCCTCGAACAGGACCTCACGAAGCTGACCGGCCGAGTTGATGTTGAAGACCTTGCCGGCTGCGTCATGGATGTCTGCCTCCAGCCCGGCCAAACTGTCCCTCAACTCTGTACCAAGCTGTTCCAGATAGGACCGGTCGACGCTGATCCCGGCGGCCTCCATCCGGGCGAGCACGGCCACGAGTGGCAGCTCGAACTCCTCCAAGAGACGCAGTTCGCCTCGCTCCTCGAGCTGCGGACGGAGCGTCTCGGCGACTTTGGCAACCGCTACGACTCTTCGCCCCGCCGCTTCGATGTCCGGACCTCCACCGAAATCGAGCGTGCCCTGGGCGGCAGTGTCCGGCGACTCGAGTTCGATCCCGAGCAGCGTATCGGCGACCTCGGCCAGGGTGTAGCCACGCGAGGCCGGGTTGAGCAGATAGGCGCCCAGTGCAGAGTCGAAGGCGAGACCCCTGAAACCGATGCCGCGTTCCATCAGCGCTCGAAGCAGCGGTTTGGCGTCGTGCAGGATCTTGGGATGGTCGGCATCACCCAACGCAGCCTCCAGCGCACCGAACTGCGTCTCCGGTATGAACGCGGCGGTGTCGTCCGTCTCGGCGGCGGTCAGCCCGACGAGCGTGTCGCCGTCCCAGACCGGCTCGAGCACCAACGGGACCCGGTGGGCGATCTTCTTGATCTCTTCGACATCGAGAACACTTCTGGTAGCGACGTCGAGGGCTTCTGCGACCGGTCTGTCCTCATCCTGACCTTCCAGCCTGTCCCAAAGCACCCGGAACTCGAGGGATTCGAACAGGTGCTTGGCGCGCTCGCTGTCCCACACCCGATCGATCAGGTCTCCGACTTCGACTTCGAGAGGGACCTCTCTGCGCAGGCGCATCAGACGCCGGTTCAGGAACGCCTGCTCCCGATTCGCGGCGAGGTTCTCCCGAAGCTTGGGTGTCATGTCCTCCAGATGGTCGTAGATGCCTTCAAGCGAACCGTGAGAGCCAATCAGCCGGGCTGCGGTCTTCTCCCCCACTCCGGGCACACCGGGAAGATTGTCCGAGGGATCCCCGCGAAGCGCCGCGTAGTCGACGTAGAGCGATGGCGCGATCCCGTAGCGAGCCTTCACCCATGAGGCATCCGCCTCGACGATGTCACTGATACCCCGGCGGGTGTACAGGACCTTGACCCGGTCGTCGATCAACTGGAACGCGTCCCGATCGCCGGTGACGACAAGAACGTCCCAGTCCGCAGCTTCAGCCATGGCGGCGAGCGTCGCGATCACGTCGTCGGCTTCGAAACCGTCGACCTCCACCTGTCGGAAGCCCAGGCTGTCGACGACTTCCTTGATCAGCGGCAGCTGACTGCGGAACGTGTCCGGAGCTTTCGCACGCTGAGCCTTGTAAGGCTCGAATGCCTCTTTGCGAAAGGTTGGGACCGGGGTGTCCCATGCCACGGCAAGCGCGTCAGGCCGCTGGTCCGACAAGAGCTTCAAGAGCATCGACGTGAAGCCGTAGACCGAATTGGTTTGCTGGCCCGAGGATGTGGCAAGGTCTTCGGGAAGTGCGTAGAAGGCCCGGTAGGCGAGGCTGTGTCCGTCGAGGAGCGCCAGTGTTGCCATCACGCGTCCCCGAGCCGGTCGAGCAGCTGGCGCCGTTTGTCTTCCAGGTTGGCGCGCTTGGCTTGCAGGTCGCGCAGAGCCCGTTCGAAACGAGGAACATCCCCTTCGGTTTCGCGCACGAACGCCCGGTCGTCGGCGTTCCCGACGACAGCGTCGCGCCGAGCATCATCGGCAATGTGCCGGTGGTACTGCAGCTCATCGAGGACGAGTTTCTCCTCGCGGACGAGTCGTTCGATTTCGTCGTTGATCCGGAAGATCTTGTTCTCGATGCGTCGTGTCATGCCCGTCGGTACCATACTGTGGCTCTCGAGCCGGGATGGCGGAACGGTAGACGCGGCGGACTCAAAATCCGTTGTCCGAAAGGACGTGTGGGTTCGAATCCCACTCCCGGTACCAGGCCTTCGTGCGTGAGGCCGTTGGCCATGCCGCGGCCTACTCACGCACGAACGGAGAGATAAATCCCGGACCCATATACCTTGGACTCGACGGCGGGCGTCCGCATCCTGAACCGATCCTTTCGCCGAATCCCCCCACTCCCCGGCCGGGACGGTTCTCTCCCCGACGGGCGCCTGCCGTCAGGTTTCCAGTCTCCGCATCGCTGCGAAGAACAGGCCGACGAGTGCATAGGTGGGGACAAACGACAGAAGTACAGAGGGCACCCGCTCGGCCAGCACGATCGGTCCCCAGAATCCCAGTGCTCCGGTCAACCCCAACAGCGTCCACCTTCCACCGACGGTTCGCAGGTCGACTCTGGAAGCGAGCAGGATCAGGCCGGGGATGACGAGTACCAGGTAGTTGAGCCATGAGAGCGGTGTAATGAGCAATGCGGCTGCCGTGCCGGCCACCCAGACCTGATCGATGGTGCGGACCCCACGCCAGTACCACCAGACCAGCCCGATACCGCCCAGGCCGGCGAGCGCCCAACCGAACGGTTCGGAGATCAGAGCCGTGCCGAACGAGAGCAGCGAGTAGTTGCCCAGCGCCCCGTACCACTGCTGTGACGCCGGCACCACATCCCGAAAGAAGGCAATGGTGTTGTCCCAGCCGACCACCAGGACTCCGAGGCCGGTGACCGCAACGGCGGTCGCCATGGCCGACACGGCGGCTCTGGTGCGACGTGCCGCCAGCAGACCGACGATCAGCAGCGCCGGGAAGAGCTTGAGAGCTGCCGCCAGCCCCCACAGGGCGCCCCCGGAGATGTCCCGGTCTCGCCGCAGCGCAAGCCAGCCGAGAATGAGCAAGGCCAACAGGATGGCTTCCATGTGGTTGCGGAAGAGCAGGAACCTGCCGGCCGAGGTGACAAGGAAAGCCATCCCAACCGCCAACGCGATGGCCCGATGCCAGCCGACAGCTCTCGCCACGACGTACGCGCCGGAGACGAGGAGGATTGCCGACAGGGCGGCGAACAGCCACCACGCCGTCGCGTAGGGCAGCGCCGACAGCGGGGCGAGCAGGAGCACCGAGGCCGGAGGGTCCGCCGGGTAGGCGTCGTAGTCATCGACTCCGAACAGATCCTGCACCTCGCCGGCGACGGACCCGTACACCGGCTCCCCGCCCAGGAGCCGTCCCCCGCCGAAGTAGTAGTTGGGGAAGTCGGGACCGCCGCGGGACGCCTCGGGGAGCTGCGTGATAGCGAAGATGGCAAACCCGGCGAGTGCCAGCACGGTGAGAGCGACGGCCACGATCCGGCTCGCAGACGTGGAGTCCGGGTCGACTGGCGGGAGGTTCACTTGGGTAGTTCTACCCGGAACGTCGTCCCGGTGTCGCCGGAAGTGACCGAGACCTTTCCCCCCATCGCTTCGACGAGTCGCTGGACGATCGACAAACCGAGTCCCGAACCTTCCGGCCGCTCCCTCCGATACCGGTGGGCAACGAAGAAGCGGTCGAAGACTCTCGGCAGGTCTTCCGTGTCGATGCCCGGTCCCGAGTCGAGCACCTCCAGCACCACATGGTGGCCGGCGTTGGCGACCCGGAAGGTCACCGTTCCCGCCTCCGGTGTGTAGCGGAGGGCATTCTCGATCAGGTTCCCGGCGATCTGGGCGAGACGATCGGGATCGGTGCGCACCGGGCCCGTCTCCTCGGTCTCGGTGATGAACCGCAGCTTCGCGGCCTCCGCCCGTGGCCGGAACGTCTCGGCGATGCCTCGAAGGTGTGCCGCGACATCGACCGATTCCTCACGAAGACTGAACTCCTTGGCGTCGAGACGGGCGAGCATCATCAGATCTTCGATCAGGCGCCGCAATCGGCCGGTCTCGCCGGCCAGCACCTTCCCGATTCTTGCGACCGAACTCTCCTCCAGACCGCCTTCCTCCAGGGCTTCCGCGTACCCGCCGATGGTGGTCAGTGGAGTACGCAGGTCATGCCCGACACTCATGAGGAACTCCCGCTCACTCCCCTGGGCCGCTTCGAGACGGTCGGCCATCTCGTTGAACGCCCGGGCCACATCGGCGACCTCATCATCTCCGGGCAGATCGACCCTGGTGGCGAAGTTGCCGTCGGCGAGAGTTCGGGCGGCTTCCGCGAGTTTGGCGCTTCGCTTGCTCAGCCGCCGCGCCAGCAGCCTGGCGGCGATCGCCGAGAGCAGCACCGCAAGGCCGAACGCGATCAACATCACGCGAAAGAAGCTCTTCCCGTCGATCAACGTGGTGCGCTGGAATACGACAATGACGAGGCGGGTCGCCTCCATCGGGTGGGCGACGGCGAGCACGGCGTCTTCCTCGCCGGGAATCTGTCTTCGCACGACGCTGTCCTGGCCGCCTTCGAGTTTCGAGACGTCGAAGTCGAGGGCCTCGCCGATCGTCGGGTTGAGGAGCAGATGGAGACGTCCCTGCAGGTCGATCCAACCGATGTCGACGAGGCGGCCACCGGTGATTTGCTCTGCGGTGGCGAGAAGTGTGCGCAGCCGTCTTCCCAGTGTCGAGTCCTCGGGCAGCCTGCCGTCCCGGAGAATGGCGGAGAGGCGCTGGAGCGTGATCCGGTCGCCGGTCTCTTCGACGAACTGCTTGCCGACGAGATTCTCGATCGCGCCGGCTTCCCTGGTCATTTGCCGGACCGTCTCGTTTGACACGGCGACCTGGCCGAGGATCGCCCCGAACACCCCGACGAGCAGCAACGCCAGCGTGGCGATGCCGAGCATGCTCCAGAACAGCCGTCTCCTCATCGGTCAGCGTCCTTTCGCGCCACGACGGTCATGACTGCTCCATTCGGTAGCCGACCCCCCATACGGTCTCGATGGGAATCCCCTCGAGCTTCTTGCGGAGCTGACGCACGTGGACGTCGACCGTCCTGGTCTCCCCGAAGTACTCATAGCCCCAGACGGCCTCCAGGATCTGGCCCCGTGAGAGCACCAGTCCGGTGTGCTCGGCGAGATACCACAGCAGGTCGAACTCTCTTGGCGTCGGTCGAATCACGTCTCCGGCAGGGGTCGTCACCTCTCTCCGGCCGGCGTCGATCTCGAACCCTGCGACCGAGATCGACTTCGTGGCGACCGGTGCTTCCTCGGAGCGTCGCAGGACCGCCTTGACTCTCGCCAGCAACTCACGGGGCGAGAACGGTTTGGTGACGTAGTCGTCGGCTCCGATCTCGAGACCCACGATCTTGTCGATCTCGGTGTCTCTGGCCGTCAACATGATCACGGGAATGTCGGAGGTGGCGCGGATACGACGGCAGACTTCGACGCCGTCGATACCCGGCAAGTTGAGATCGAGCAGCACGGCTCGCGCCGGACGCTGATCCAGCCGCTCGAGTCCGATCTCACCGGTGGTGGCATGGACGAGCCGAAAACCCTCGCGTTCAAAGAACACGCGCAGCATGTCGGCGATTGCCTCTTCATCTTCGATCAGCAGAATGCGGCCGCGGTCCATGCCGCCTCCATGATGGTCCGGGGACGAGTCATCGCGAAGGATCATCGGCAGATGCGCGCAGATCGTTGAGAGAATGTCAGCGTTGTGTAAACGTATCCATCGGCAGCGCCCGAACGGCAGCGCCGCCGCCACCGCCCTCCCACTCGATTCGAACCGATGTTCCCGGGTCCACCTCGACGCGCACCAACGCGAGGCCGATCGGCGCTCCCAGTGTCAGTGACTCCGACGGTGAGGTCAGCACACCGACCTGCTTCCCGTCGAGCCGCACCGTGGCGCCCTCCGGTGGGATGACGTTCTCCTCCATCTCGATACCGCGCAGCAGCCGATTGACATGGCCGCGATATTCGATGCGGGCCACGACTTCCTGCCCCAGGTAGCAGCCCTTGTCGTACGCGACGGACACCGAGTCGAGGCCAGTCTCGTGCACGAGCGTCTTCTCGTCGAGGTCCCGACCGGTCAGCGGTTCCCCGGCTTCGACCCGCACGGCCGTGGCGGCATCGCTTCCGCACTCGCGGATCGCAGACAGATCCGGCACGTCCCCGAAGATCATGAAGCGGTCCAACCCCCCCAGTGGCACCCGGGCGACCGTCGCCGAACCGCTCCTCATCCAGCCATCTGGCACCGAGACTCCGGCACCTTGGAGCGCTTCCCCGGCTCCGGGTCCCCACACCTCTGCAACCGGGACCGGATCGTCGATCGTGACATCGACACGAATCTTGAACCGGCCGAGATCGCCGGCCACGGCCACTCCGAGACCGGCGTCGGCGATGAGGACCACTTCCTGTTCTCCGCGCAGCGACCACAACAGCGAGCGCAGCTTCCCTCGCGGGGTGAGCAACATCGACCGGGACACGGAACCGACGGCGACGCCGTCCACATCCTGAGTGATGAGGCCCTGCAGGAACGACACGGCGTCAGAACCATGCACCCGCAGGGCTTCGTGCTGCCCGGTGACGAGGCCTGCCTGGCGGCGCAAAGCCAGGTACTCGCCGGTAACGTCCCCGAAGCTCAAATGGAGGACAGCCACTCGAGGCCGAGCTTGGAGAAGAGTTCCTGGACCCAGCCCGAGAGGATCGCGATCTTGCCGCTCACCATCAGCACACCGAAGCCGGCCAGCAACGCACCCGACACGACGTTGATGGGACGCAGGTATCGCTTCAGGAATCCCACCGCACGGAAGGCTTTCGACAGTCCCACTCCGGAGAGGATGAACGGCACCCCCAGACCGAGGCCGTAGGCGAGCAGCAGAATCATCCCCTGTCCGACGGTCTCCTGCACCGCCGCGGCTGCCAGGATGGCGGCGAGCACCGGACCGATACATGGTGTCCACGCGAACCCGAAGGCGAGACCCATCACCAGCGGCGCCCACCCGCCGAGTTTCGACGGCTTTACGTCGATGCGCCGTTCTCTCGTCAAGAAGGCCAGGTAGCGGGAATTGGAGAACGCCGACGTCACGATCAGAAGACTGAATGCGATGACAATCCAGCCGGCGACCTGCAGGGCGATGCGCTGGTGCTGGAGGAAGAAGCGGCCGACCGAGGTGGCCGCGGCCCCCAGGATCACGAAGATGATCGTGAACCCGACCACGAACGTGAGCGTGACTCGGAACATCCTCGCTGACGAAGCCGAGCCTTCCTGGAGGTCTCCCACCGAGTAGCCGGACATGAGACTGAGGTAGCCGGGCAGCAGGGGCAGCACGCACGGGGAGAGGAACGAGACGATACCGAACACGAATGCGGTGATGAT
>CBEVHI010000030.1:0-14618 GCA_965549635.1 uncultured bacterium
GCTTGTGTGATGACCGGCAGATCATCGAGCTCCTCGGCGACAGCCAGAGCACGATCGCACCACTCGAGCCCCTCGAGCGTCTGCTGGTCCAGCATCAGTGAGCGTGCAAGTTCGGCCATGGCGGCGGCGTGGGCCGGTGAGGAGCCGGGTGTGGCCTCAGCGACCTCTTTCAGGAGCGGCCAGGCCATCTGAGAACGCCCGGTGTCGTCGTAGTGGAGGGCCAGCGCGGTGGCGGCCCGCAGGCGCCCCATGTCGTCACCGGCAGAAATGAAGGACTCGATCGCGTGCTGGGCGTACTCCTCGGCATGCTCATCGAGTCCGGCATGTGCGGACTCGGCGGCCTTCAGCCACAGCTCGCCGACGGGAGCGCCTTCTCCAGAAACGCTGATTCCTCGCTGACAAAGGGCAATCACTTGGGCGTGGGATTGCAGGGATGCAGCGCGATCGGCCGCGGTGAGCAACGCTTCAAGCGTCCGGTCGCGCAGTTCATCAGAACCGGCAGCAACTTCGAGCGCATCGAGGTAGTGGCTTGCTGCCGCGGCTGCCAGTTCTGGATCGCCGAGGCTTTCGAAGTACTCGGCGACCCTGATGTGTCGATCCCGGCGAACCGCCTTGCTGATCCTCTGGTGGGCGACCTCGCGGATGATCGACTGGACGAAGTGGTACTGGCCCCGCTCGGGTGATCGGGGGTCCCGGTTGAGCTCCAGGATCTCTTCGTGCACCAGAGGATCGAGCAGCCCGGCGAGCACCCCCGGTTCTTCGGACCGGAGGGCGGCCAAGCCCTCCACCGCGAACGACTGGCCAAGAATGGCAGCGTCCTGCAGGAGATCGCGCAGCGACGCGTCGAGCTGGTCGATGCGTGCCCCGACGAGTCCATGCAGCGAGTCGGGGACGTCGAGCCGCTCGATATCCCCGTCCAACGTGAACCTGCCTGGACCGATCGGGGCAAGGAGACCCTGGAAGACGAGCATGCGCAGCAACTCCACTGCATAGAGCGGGATCCCCCCTGCCTTCTCCGTAAGACGATCGGTGAGTGACACGGGAGCGTCGGGGACGACACCGGCGACCAGGTCACGCATCGCCTTGTTCGACAGTGGAGACAGGTGGATGCCCATCGAATTGCTGCGGCCTGATCCCCACCCGGGACGCCGCTCGAGCAGCCGGGGACGGGCGAGCGTCACCACGAGGATCGGCTGGGAGGTTGCGATCGCCACCAGTTCCTCGATGAACTCGAGCACGCCGTCATCGGCCCAATGGAGGTCTTCGAACACCATCACCGTCGTACCCCGTTCGGCGATCCGCTGAAAGAACGTGCGCCACGCCGCGTAGAGTTCCGAGCGGTCGTCCGGAGGGACATCGGCGAGACCGAGCAGCCCGGCAAGGCGTGGTTCCATCCACGCCCGATCGTCCCCGTCGGATACGTACTCGGTCAACGCCGTGCGCAGCTTCGTGAGGGCCTTGTGCGGATCGTCGACCTCGGCGATCCCACAGCGGCTGCGGACCATCTCACCGAGCGACCAGAACGTCAACCCGTCCCCGTAGGCCGGGGATCGTCCCTGATGCCAATAGATGTCTTCGGAGATCCCATCGAGGTAGTTGCGCAGCTCCTCGACCAGCCTGCTCTTGCCGATTCCCCCTTGCCCCACGATCGACACGAGCCGGGAGCGCCGCTCCATTCCGGTTGCGTGCAACTGGTCTTTGAGGAGTCGCAACTCGCCGTCACGGCCGACGAACGGAGGGGAGAGCTGATCGCTGCGCCGGTCGCCACCTCTCCCAGCGACCACCCGCACCGCCTGCCACACCTCGACCGGCTCGGCCTTGCCCTTGAGAGTCCGGGAGCCCATGGCGGCGAACTCGACGGCCTTGTCCGCGAGCTGCACCGTCGATGCACCCGCCAACACGGTGCCCGGATCGGCGACGCTCTGCAGCCGGGAAGCCGTGTTGACGATGTCGCCGATGATCAGACCGGTGCCCTCGTTGCCGTCCCCGCCCACCGCTGCTTCTCCGCTCAGCACACCGGCGCGGGCGCGCAGATCCGGCAGGCCTTCCTCCGAACCCAGCGCTTCGACAGCGTCGACCAACTCGAGCGCGGCCCGGACAGCCCGTTCGGCGTCGTCTTCGTGGGCGGTGCCGGCACCCCACACGGCCATGACGGCGTCGCCGATGAACTTGTCGATCACCCCGCCGAAACGATGGACGATCTGGCGGGCCCGGTCGAAGTAGCGGGTGAGCATGGAGCGGACCTCTTCGGAGTCGCGGGCCTCTGTCAGAGGAGTGAAACCGACGAGATCGACGAAGAGTGCAGAGACGAACCTGCGCTCCTCGAGTGGTGGGGCCGGCGATGCCGGACGGGGAGAGGTTGCCTGAAGCGATTGGCCACACTCAGAGCAGAACTTGTCGGTCGGGGTGATGTCGGCACCACAGTTTGGACACACCGCAGCAAGTGGCGTGCCGCACTCGGAACAGAACTTGGCACCCGCTCTGTTCTCAAAACCACACGACGTACAGACCATCGGTCCCTCCCGTCCAGCAATCTACCGGTGCCACCGGCGCTACGGAGGAAGAATCTCTCAACCCAACAGGTCGTCGACCAGTCCGATCCGCAGTCCTGCGCAGGGTCTTCCGGACCCAACTTCGTCGAGTCGGGGGTGCAGCTACTGCTCGAGCGAGCGCATCGAGGGAACCAAGGCGACGGTCTAGCCCACCGTTCTTGTGACGCTTGACGCGGATAGTCCGACTGAAGCGTCACAAGAACGGTTCAGGGGACTTCTGAGAGCTTGACCGCCGCACGCTCCCTTGCCGACAGCAGAGCCGCTTCCATGACCAGCTGCGTCTCATAGGCGTCCGCAAAGTCGGGCAGCGGCACCGGGGTCTCGTGGCCGGAGAGGGCCCGTACGATGTCGGCGGCCTGGTTCACGAAGGTGTGCTCGTACCCGAGCCAGTGCCCGTCGGGCCACCAGTTCGAGGCATACGGATGGTCGGCGCCGGTCACGAGGATGGTCTTCCATCCCTGCACCCGCGCCGGGTCCGAGCCATCGAAGAACTCCAGTTCGTTCATCCGCTCGAAGTTGAATCGAATCGCCCCGTGCTCTCCATGAATCTCGATGCGGTTGGCGTTCTTGAATCCGGTCGCCAGTCGGGTCGCCTCGAACGAGGCGACCGCACCGTGACGGAATCGGGCGAGGAACAGAACGGCATCGTCCACGGTGCTCTTGCCTCGCCGGTTGGGATCGTCCAGCAACACCCGATCTTCGATGAATCGCTCCTCGATGGCGCCGGACACTTCGACGATCTCGTCGCCGGTCATGAACCGGGCCATGTCGATGATGTGCGCGTTGAGGTCACCGTGCGCCCCTGACCCCGCCCTGTCGCCCTGGAAACGCCAACGCAACGGCGTGTCGGGGCCTCCCCAGCTCTGCAGGTAAGCGGCACGCACGTGGTAGATGCGGCCGAGACGGCCTTCGGCCACGAGCTGGCGAGCCAGTGCGACGGCTGGGACTCTGCGGTAGTTGTACCAAACGAACGTCATCCGGTTGCTGTCCCGCGCTGCGATGGCCATCGCTCTGGCATCTTCGAGCGTCCCGGCGAGCGGCTTCTCGCAGGCGACGTGCTTGCCGGCTTCCAGGGCGGCGATCGCCTGCTCGGCGTGCAGATGGTTGGGAGTACCGATGTCGACGAGGTCGACTCCCTCGTCGGCTACTGCGTCCCGCCAATCGGTGGTCCAGCGTGCCCACCCCCACCGGTCGGCGAATCCTCGTAGGGACGTCGCGTCGCGGGCAGCGATCACCTCGAGGGAGGGGAGCATCTCCAGATCGAAGAAGCGGTGCGCTTGGCTCCAAGCGTTCGAGTGGGCCTTGCCCATGAACTTCGACCCCAACAGGGCAATGCGAAGGGGGGTCACGGCGTTCAGTCCTCTTCGTGGATGCTGCGCATCGACCAGACCAGGGTCCGCATCGTCTTCGGCTGATGCAGGATCGTCACAACCGCTTCAGCGACGTCTTCGGCGCGAAGCATGTCCGCCAGTCCGGGCATGTCCGGAGTTCGACCTGCGCCCATCGCGAACTCCGTGGCGATCCCACCGGGCGCGATGACGCTCACACGAATCCCTTTGGCGCGAAGTTCACGATCGAGTCCACCGGCGAGACCAACCTGGGCGAACTTCGTGGCGGCATAGACCGCCTCGTCACCGGCTCCACGCAAGCCGGCAACCGACGCGATGATCACGATGTCGCCTCCACCCGCGTCCAAGAGCGCAGGGACAGCTGCACGGATCGGCCAAACGGTCCCGGCGACGTTCGTGTCCATCATCTCGGCGAGCTTGTCATCGGTGAGATCCATGATCCCGCCGTACGCACCGATCCCGGCGCTCACCACGAGCGCGTCCAGACGTCCGAACCGGTCCAGAGCGGCGTCGATGAGCCGCCGGGACGCCTGAGGATCTCGCACATCCATCTCGACAGCCACGGCGTTCGCCGCTCCGAGTTCGGATACGAGTGCGTCGAGACGCTCCTTGCGTCTGGACCCAACAGCAACCTGAGCTCCATCCGCGGCGAGTGCCCGCGCTGTGGCAGCGCCAACGCCCGAGGTCGCTCCCGTGATCGCAACCACCTTGTTCTCACTCATGCGTGCCTCCATCTCTCGCTTCCTGGCGAGGAAGAATCAGTCGAACATGAAGGGTGAGGTCAAGCGACGCCGCGGCCCGCCCGACTCTTCTTCGACAGAGCGTCGACGAGCACCGCAGCCAGCAGCACCAGACCGGTGATGACGAACTTGGTCCCTGCGCCGAGACCGAGCAGGTTCATACCGTTGTTCACCGACACGATCACTGCCGCGCCCAGGAGGGCATCGACCACTCGGCCGCTCCCACCGAACAGGCTCGTCCCACCGATCACCGCCGCGGCAATGACTTGCAGCAGCAAGCTTCCGCCACCCGTATTCGTCGCGACCGATCGCAGTCGCGAGGCGAGGATGATGCCGCCCATGCCCGCCATCAGTCCACCGATCATGAACACTGCGATCCGCACCCTGTCAACCGCGATGCCGGCCCGTCGCGCCGCCTCGGGGTTGCCTCCAACCGCGTAGACGTGACGGCCAAACCGGGTCCGGTTGGCGATGAACGTCCAAAACACCAGTGCGACCAGCAGGATGAGGGTGGCCATCGGCACTCCGCGGTCCTGATTCGCGTAGTACACGGCGCCAAGACTGCCGACCGCGAGCGCACCGACCTGAAAAGCAATCATCGCCACGGGCTTGCGAGGCAGTCCTCGAAGACCGCGCGTTCGCGCCTTGGAGAGCTCGATGTAGGCGTAGCCGCCAATTGCGGCTGCGGCCAGGATCCACCCCCAGAACTGACTGAGGAAGCTGCCGGCGATCCCGACGACGACCGGATCTTCGATGAGGATGGTCCCGGCGGTCGAGTAGGTGGTGGTCAGAGTGAGCACAACGCCGAACCAGGCGAGGTTGCCTGCCAGCGTCACCACAAATGACGGGACACCCGCTTTCGTCACGATCAACGCGTGGAGCATGCCGATGAGCGTCGTAACAAGAAGACCCGCAGCAATGGCTGCCCACCATGGCCATCCCGGGTTGTCGGGCCGCAGCAGCATCGTGGTGACCACCGCGCCGACGGCGCTCACATAAGCCACCGCTAGGTCGATTTCGGCGAGCAGAAGGATGAACACAATGCCGATCGCTATGACCGCGATCCCCGCCATCTGCAGGAGCAGATTGGTGAAGTTGCGTGCCGCGAAGAATGTGCTGTCAAGACTGCCGAAGATCGCAACGATGAGTGCCAGGCCGACGATGATCGGCAGGGAGCCCAGTTCGCCGCGACGTACCCTCGCCCACCAGTCTGACGCGTAGCCACCGAAGCCGAGCTGCTTTCTATCGACCGAAGCGTCTGGCGGCTGATCCATCATCTCGTTCGCGCTCATGACGCCTCCATCCCCGGAACGGCGCTCACTTCGCCGGCCGTGATAGCGAGAACAATCTCCTCTTGTGTCGTACCTGCACGCTCGTGAATACCGACCTGCTGGCCGAGACGAAGCACGGTGATCCGGTCGGCGGCTTCGAAGACGTCGTGGAGGTTGTGCGAGATCAGTACGACGCCCAGGCCGCGATCCGCGAGTCTGCGCACGAGATCGAGGACCTGTCTGGTCTGTGCCACGCCGAGCGCGGCAGTGGGCTCGTCGAGGATGACCAGCTTCGAGTTCCACATGACCGCCTTGGCGACAGCGACCGCCTGCCGTTGGCCTCCCGACAAACCTGCGACCGTCTGGCGCACCGAGCGGAGCGTCGTGACAGAGAGGCTGTCGAGGGTCTCTCTCGATGATCGCTCCATCCTGGCTTCGTCCAGCAGGATGCCAGTGTGGAGACGTTCCCTGCCCAGGAACATGTTGGCGACAACATCGAGGTTGTCGGCCAATGCAAGGTCCTGGTAGACAACTTCGATTCCTAGTGCAGACGCGTCCCGGGGGCCACCAATCGACACGTGCCTGTCCTCGAACCAGACCTCCCCTTCATCGAAGGGGAAGATTCCGGCGATTCCCTTGATGAGGGTGGACTTGCCGGCACCGTTGTCACCGACAAGTGCCATCACTTCGCCAGGGCGCACCTCGAAGTCGACTTTGTAGAGGGCTTGCACGGCACCGAAGCGCTTCGACACCCCCTTGCATTCCAGGATGGGCGTGTCTGCCATGATTCCGAGCAGCTCCTTTCGCGAAGAGACCTCGGTGGCCAGCGTAGTACGCGTGCCACCGAGGTCTCACCTCACATGTCGAGTTCGTTACCTGTCTGCCGGGCAGAACTGCTCGAACTCACCAACGCAGATTTCGTCCCATGTTCGGAACCCGTCCGCGATGACGGTTTCCTTGATGTTGTCCTTCGTGACTCCGATCGGCGTCAACGCCATGAACGGAAGATCGTTCGTGCCGTTGTTGATCGTCGTCAGCGCGAACTCGCCGGACACGCTGTCCAGAGGCTGACCCTTCAGGAGTGCCACTGCGGCACCGGCGGCCGCTTCGGCCTCCGCCTTGATCGGCTTGTAGACGGTCATCGTCTGATCACCCGCGAGGATGTTCTGGATGCCGGCCGCGGTGGCGTCCTGTCCGCTGACGGGCAGCGGACCGATGCCGGCCGATTTCAGGGCCGTGATCACCGAGTTGGCCAGGCCGTCGTTGGCTGCGAAGACCGCATCGACACCGTTGTTCGCGGCGACGAGGATCTGCTCGAAGATGTTCAGTGCTTCCTGGTTGTCCCAGTTCGGCACTGCCTGGTCGTCAACCAGCTCCCAGTCTCCGGCATCGACTCGTGGCTTCACGGCTGTCTCGTAGTAGCCCTGGCGGAACAGCGTTGCGTTGTTGTCCGTCGGTGCGCCGTTGAGCATGACCACACGCGGCTTGTCGAGCCCGAGTGCGTCGATGGCAGGTTCGAGAACCTCGGCCATCGTTGCACCGACCTTGACATTGTCGAAGCTCACGTAGACGTCTGCTCCTGGCCCCTCGATGGTGAGCCGGTCGTAGTCGATGACTGCGACGCCGGCCTCACGAGCCTGAGCGATGATCGCCGCTCCAGATCCGGAGTCCAGGTTCACCAACAGGATCACTTTCGCTCCGGCAGCGATGGCCTGCTCGGCCTGCTGCTGCTGCTGGGCGGGATCGCCCTCGGCGTTCACGATCTTGTATTCGACACCGGCGGCGTCAAATGCTGCTTCGAAGAAGCGCCGGTCATCGGTCTCCCAACGAGACGATGACGCGCTGTCCGGGAGCAGTACCCAGATGCTTCCTTCAACGGTGGCGGCCGTCGTCGCCGAGGGCGCCGCGGTCGTCGCCGAGGGCGCCTCGGTGGTCGTGCTCGCCGTGCTGCTACAAGCAGTAGCAGCCATCGCCAGCACCGCGAGAAGCAGGATCCAACGGAATCCCTTTCGTCCTCTCATTTGCTCTTCCTTTCTGACAGACACTCAGGTCTGTTCTGATGAATGGGATCTTGTGACGGTCCGGCCATAAGGTTCACTCTTCCTGCCGGACGTCCAGACAACAAGAGGCTAATACCAGACGCGCGTCAACGCACACCGGTGATCAGCTCGATCACGAGCTGGTCGAGTCGCTCATTGCCATATCCCCGGCCCGCAAGCAACTCCGGGTCGAAGGTCTCTGCGAGGAGTGCGTCCGCGGACTCCGGGGTGAAGACACCAATCGACTCTCGACCGAGCTCCGGGATGCCGGCCGCGGCCAGTGCCTCCTGGATCTGCGGATCAGATACGAACCGGCGGGCCTTTTCGGCGAAGATCAGATAGGTGCGCATGCACCCTGCGGCGAACTCCCACACCCCCTCCTGGTCTTCGACGCGATAGGCGTGCGCATCGAAGTGCTTCGGGCCCGCGTAGCCAGACTCCTCGAGCAACTTGACGAGGAAGAACGTGTCCTTGATCCCTTCTGATCCGAACCGCAGATCCTGGT
Organism: uncultured bacterium; assembly: GCA_965549635.1. Lineage (GTDB taxonomy): Bacteria > Actinomycetota > Acidimicrobiia > Spongiisociales > UBA4744 > CBEVHI01. The sequence goes on from CBEVHI010000030.1 coordinate 8,457, forward strand.
CGTACCTGCCGATCTTCTGTGCGTTGAGGTCGATGTGAAACAACTTGCCGGTCCAGATGGCCTGGGCCACGGCGTGATAGAAGCTCAAGCCCGGCATCGTTTCGTGGGCAACCTCCGGGTTGACCCCGACGATCTCGGAGTGATCGAGCGAATCGATGAACGCGAGCGCGTGCCCGATCGTGGGCAGGAACATGTCCCCGCGAGGCTCGTTCGGCTTCGGTTCGATAGCGAACCGGGTGGGGTAGCCGCGGTCGATGACGTAGCCGGTCAGGTAGTTCATCGCCTCCCGATACCGGTCGAGAGCGAGCATGGCAGGCTTGGCCGCCATCGCCTCTGCTCCTTCGCGCCCGCCCCAGAACACGTGGATCTCGGCACCCAACTCCACTCCAAGGTCGATCGCTCTCATCGTCTTGGCGATCGCGTACCGACGAACCTGCCGGTCGTTGGACGTAAAGGCTCCGTCCTTGAACGCGGGATGTCCGAAGAGGTTCGTCGTCGCCATCGTCACTTTCATCCCGGTTGCGTCGAGGGCCTTCCGGAACCGTTTGACGATCGCCTCGCGCTCTGCGGGAGTGGCGGAGAGAGGAACGAGATCATTGTCGTGAAGGCTGACACCGTAGGCCCCGAGGTCGGCAAGCCTGTGCACCGAGTCGACTGGATCGAGCGGAGCGCGCGTGGGAACACCGAACGGGTCCCCTCCCGGGTTCCCGATCGTCCACAATCCGAACGTGAACTTGTGCTCGGGGCGAGGTGTGAGTGCGTCTTCCATCCGGGTATCCCCTTGTCGTCGCGGTCGAGGGCTGTGCATCTGTGAAGACTACGTCGCCGAGCAGAGGACCGCTCACAGGGGACGTCAGTCTACGATGCTGCCCGAAAGGAGTACCCCATGCCGCTGGTCGCCGGGATCGACTGTTCGACACAGTCGACGAAGGCACTCATCGTCGACAGCGACACGGGCGAGACCATCGCCATCGGCCGCTCCCCACACGACGTTGGCGGCACCGAAGGAGCGCGGGAGACCGATCCGGAGCAATGGTGGGAAGCGCTTCGTGATGCGCTTGCCCAGACCGGTCGAGCATCCGTCGTCGCCGCCATGTCGATCGCCGGCCAACAGCACGGGATGGTCGTGCTGGACGAGAGCGGAATACCCCTCCGGCCGGCGAAACTCTGGAATGACACCCAATCCGCACCAGACGCCGTGGCGCTGGTCGAAGAGGCCGGGGGGCCCGAATGGTGGGCGAAGCACGTGGGCGTTGTCCCCGTTGCCTCTTTCACCGCGACGAAGTGGGCGTGGCTGCGCAGAGTCGAACCGCACATCGCCGACGCAACCGCGGCCATCCGACTCCCCCATGACTTCTTGACCGAGCGAGTCACGGGTAACGGTGTCACCGATCGCAGTGACGCTTCGGGCACCGCCTGGTGGTCGACCGAGACGGGCTCCTATTCCCGAGAGGTACTGGATCTCCCGTCGATGTGCCTCAATCCAAGGTCGCTGCCTGAGGTCCTCGGCCCTCACGATGCAGCCGGTGAGGTGACGCGATCTGCGGCCGAGTATCTCGGGCTTGCAGCCGGCATACGCGTCGGACCCGGGGCGGGCGACAACGCCGGTGCTGCCATCGGTCTGGGACTCGAAGCCGGAGTGCCGGTGATCAGCCTCGGTACATCCGGGACCGCGTTCCTCGTCTCCGAACAGCGCACTGTCGATGCCTCGGGGACCGTTGCGGGGTTCGCCGACGCGACGGGAATGTTCCTGCCCCTGGCCGCCACGCTGAACTGCACGCTCGCCGTCGATCGGATCGCCGGCTGGTTGGGACTCGATCGGGAGGCTGCCGCAGACGGAACCGAGATCGTCGTTCTCCCCTACTTCGATGGGGAACGCACCCCCAACCTTCCCGACGCGAGCGCGTCGATCTTCGGTCTGCGTCACTCCACGGATCCTTCTGAGATCCTCCTGGCCACGTACCAGGGCGCGGTCCTGTCCCTGCTCGACGCGCTCGAAGCGATCGACGAACGTTCCTCCGGCATCGATCCGAAGGCCCCCCTGGTGTTGATCGGAGGAGGCGCGCAGGGAGCAACGTGGCGTAGAGTCGTGCAGTCCCTCAGCGGTCGATCAGTCCAGATCCCCTACGCCCGGCAGTTGGTGGCCCTCGGCGCTGCGGCCCAGGCGGCCTGCATGCTGACGGGCGAACCCCCGGATGCAATTGCGCGGCGATGGGGCACTCGAGCGGGGATGATCCTCCCACCAACCGAGCGGGATGAAGCGGCTATCCAGCGGATTCACGCTGCCGTCGACAGGTTCCACGACTGACACGGAACTCGCAGTAGTCGCGCCCCTATGAAGTGCCAGGCCCCCGGTGGTCGCACCGGGCGTAGAATCGTTCCAAACAGGGAGGACTCATGGCCAAAGACGCCACCGGACGCGAAGGACTGTCTGCGGGAGCAATCGCCAAGGCACTCGAGCTGAAGCCCGCGCAGGTGAAGAAGGCGATCGCCGAACTCGGTCTTGAAGCAGACTTCGTCAAGTCGGGCTGCAGCTACTTCTACAGCGAGCGCGTCGACGAGATCAAGTCGGCGGTCGGATAGGGCACGCCCCCGACCTCACCGGATCATGCGCAAGACGCCCCTTGTCGTTGCCTTCTGGAAGACGCACCGTTGGCTGTACCGCCGGTCCCGCGGACGCATCGGCAAGGGTCGTGGACGAGCACAGACCCTGCTGTTGACGACGAAGGGACGATCGAGCGGCAGGCTCCGTGACGTCACCCTCACCTACCTCGAGGACGGCGACTCCTACGTCGTCGTCGCCTCGTACCTCGGGCAGCCGCGACACCCTGCCTGGTACCTGAATCTGCAGGCCACACCGGAGGCCACGGTGCACATCGGTCCTCGCCGGTTTCGGGTCCGGGCGCATGACGCCGATGGTGACGAACGCGAGCGGCTGTTCCAGCGCTTCGATACCGAGATCGGTGGCTACCGTGCGTATGCCGAGCGGACGTCCCGCCAGATACCGGTCGTGATTCTCCAGCCCGAAGGTCGAACCCGCTAGCCCACGCCCCCGATATACTGTCGCGCAATGAGACCTCATCAGATTCTCTGTTCCTGTTGCGGCTGTACAGCCGTGCCGCGCGGGCAGACCTGTTGACCGACGAGAACCTCTTCTCTTCCTGACCCGCCCGGCACCCGGAGCGGGTTCTTTCTCTTCTCAATCTCTCAGGAGTACCGATGACCACACAGCTGACCTCACTCACGACCGACCCTGCCGTCGGCCGCTACGACGACATCCGGGCACTGCTGCCCGACGTCGACAACCCGACACCTCTGGTCCGACTCAACAGGCTCGCCCCTCCAGGCGTCGAGGCGTACCTCAAGCTGGAGTGGATGAACCCGTTCGGGTCGATCAAGGACCGCACCGCTGCCTACCTGCTCGCCGGCATGATCGAACGGGAAGACCTGGACGGCAAGGAGTTGGTCGAGGCGACCTCGGGGAACACCGGGATCGCCCTCGCCTCGCTGGCCGCCCTTGCCGGCATCCGTCTCACCGTCACCATCCCCGACGGGGTCCCGGAGGAGAAGAAGGTGCTGCTACGCATGCTCGGCGCCGAGGTGTGGGAGACACCCGACGACCTGTGCCCGGTGGACCATCCCAAGGACGGTGCCATTGCACTGGCCAGGTCTCTGGCGGCGTCGGAGGGCGGCTCCCGCTACGCGATGGCGAACCAGTACGAGAACCCCGACAACGTCGCCGCCCACTACGAGACGACCGGTCCAGAGATATGGCGCCAGACCGAAGGACGAGTCCGCACGTTCGTCACCGGATTCGGGACGTGCGGAACGATCACCGGCATCGGTCGCTTCTTGAAGGAGCAGGATCCGACGATCCGGATAGTCGGCGTCGAACCGCAGAAAGGGCACCGCCTGCCCGGCCTCAAGTCGTTCCAGGAGGCGAAGCAACCATCGATCCTCGATTGGGACGTGATCGACGACGTCGTCACCGTCCACGATGACGATGCGTACGGATTCACCCGCCGGCTCTACCGGGAGGAGGCCCTCATGGTCGGCCCTTCCACTGGCGCGGTCGTCGCAGCCATGCACCGTCTCGACGCTCCCGGTTTGACGGTTGGCATCTCCCCCGACTCTGGATTCAAGTACACAAGCTACTTCGCGGACATCCTCGGCGACGAGGGTCTCCCTCGGCTCTGAAAGGAACCACCATGACATCAGTATCTGTTGCGAACACGGTGGACACGAGCGGGCTGCTCTGCCCCCTCCCCGTCTACAAGGCCGCCATGGCGCTCAAGCGCCTCCAACCCGGACAGGTCCTAGAGCTGATCTGCACCGATCCCGGCTCACTTGCCGACATCCCAGCGATGGCCCGCCAACGGGGCGACGAGCTGGTCTCTGTCGAAGAACGCGATAGCACCCAGGTGTTCCTCATCAAACGGGGACCGACGTCATGACGGTGAACACGGATACCGCCAGACGCAAACGCCTCGCCCTGGTCGCCTCCAAAGGCACCCTCGACCAGGCCTACCCGCCGCTCATCCTCGCCGCGACCGCGGCCAGCCTGGGCTGGGAGGTCGGCATCTACTTCACCTTCTACGGGCTCGACATCCTGCACAAGGACCGCTTCGACAAGCTGAAAATGGCGTCGCTGGCCAACCCTGCGGGCCCCCTGCAGGTCCCCACTCTTGTCGGCGCCATCCCCGGAGCTACCGCGGCCGCAACCGGAGTGATGAAAAAGTGGATGAAGAACTCCAACATGCCCACGGTCGCCGAGTTCATCGAGATGACGCAGGCTCTCGACGTGACGTTCTTCGCATGTGCCACCACGATGGGAGTGATGGGTGTGGAGGAGTCCGACCTCATCGACGGCTGCGACGTCGCCGGCGCCGCCGCCTTTCTCGACTTCGCCGCCGAGGCAGACGTGCAACTGTTCGTGTAGACAGGGAACGCGAGAGGAGGGACATGGGCAACGTCGTCTACAACTCGAACGTGCGCATCGAACGGATCCAGGGACCAATCCGGAGGGCCTGGCTGCCTGGGTCGGAGGCGCCGGTCCCCTTCGGTGTCCACAGTCAGATCGCCGAGCACTACGGCGTGTCGCCGGACGACTACCCGCCTACAACCACGACGATCGACTACCTCGTCGCCGCTGCCGGAGGGTGACTGACCGGTACCTTCGGGGGCGCGCTGGAGGCGCGTGGCATCAACGCAAGCAACGGGGCCCTCACCGCAGACGTGGTCGGTGAGATCGAGAAGGACGAAGGGGTACTGGTGATCAAACGCATCCACGTCACCTACTTTCTGGAAGGTGTGGAGCCAGATCGGTGGGATACGGTACGACGGGTCCTTGACTTCCACGCTGATCGCTGTCCGATCGCCCGCAGCATCCGAGACTCGATCGACATTTCGACATCGCTTGCCACGAATGGGTCGGCCGACTCATAGAACAACACCGGCCCGCTGATAGCTTGATCAGGTCCACGGAAGGAAGCAAGTGTCGCGCCGTTCCATGGTTCTGGTCGCTTTCGGCCTGCTGCTCGCATTCGCCGCAGCCCCCGCCCAGGCCCAGACCGAACACCCGAACCCCATCGACGAGGTCCTCCGATTCTTCGATGCGCCGGAGAATCAGCAGTGGACCTCCCAGTTCCTGAAAGATACGGTCCCGGGGAAGAGCCAGGTCGACGATCCGGTCGGCGACTTCGTGCACTCCAGCGGAGACGAACCCGGCTTCACCCCCGACTACATCGACATCACCGACGCCTGGGCGGTCGACCTCTCCCCCGGCAGTCCGCTGTTCGGTCCCACTGATGGGACCGACACGATCTGGATGCCCGGACCGAACGAGATCTCTCTGCCGGGTCTGCCGATGCTGCACGCCTTTACCAACGACGCTGACACCTTCGACGGGTCGCAGTTCTCCGATGGCGCGTACCTGTTCGGTTTCGACATCCGCGGGATGCCCCCGTCCATGCCGGCGGGCCGTTGCGAGTACGTCGCCTGGGTCAACGACACCTCTCGTCCGGCAACATTCGAGAACCATCCCTCCTTCCCACTCGACCCGGCCGGCGGGACGAACATGGCCTTTGGCATCGGCCTGAACCCGGAAGGCACCGGACTCAGCGGCACGTTCACGCTCGATCTGACCGACCAGGGCTTCTTCCA
>CBEVHI010000031.1:0-14478 GCA_965549635.1 uncultured bacterium
GGTACCTCAGGGGGCGATGCGACGCTCGACGCTCGCCTGGATCTCGGCCGCCAGTGTCCGACATGACTCCAGAGCCGCGGCCCGGCGTTCGTCGAGATCGTCGTGGCCCTCCAGAGAGGCGAGGTTGATCCGGACGTTGAGCGATGCCCCCTCGGCGGCGGCCAGGGCGCAGGCGGCGGCCACCCCGGCGTCCGTCACCGCGCTGGCGTTCCCCTCCTGTGCGACGATCGCAGCCACCGCGAGAGTCTCGACGCAGTGTTCGAGGACCTCGAGTGGCACGAGGGTCGCTCCGATCGTGGCTCGCTCGATGGCGGAGGACCGGTCCTCCCTTTCGCCTGGGGTCTTGCGGGGAAGACGCATCGCGGCCATGAGTCCATCGAAGGCGTCGGTGTCTCTATCGACTGCAGCCAGAAACCAGTCCTTGAGCCGTTGGGCTGATCGACCGGTGGTCTCCATTTGGTCGTCCCTGGACTTGGAGAAGGTCAGGGCGGCGACCATGGACGCAAGTGCGGCAGACAGCGCACCTGCCAGCGCGGCAACGCTGCCGCCTCCTGGGGTGGGAGTCCCCGCGGAGAGCACATCGGCGAACTCTCGCAATGAGCGGGCGGCAAGGCCCGAGGGTGCGCCTCGATAGCGGTACTCGATCACCTTCTCCTGCGGATCGAACGGCGCCACATCATTCAGACCGAGGCTGAGTGCAGCGATGTGCATGCGTTCTGCCTCGGGGATCCCGCTGGTTGTGCCCTGCACCTTCAGGTAGTGGTCGGCGGTGTCGAGCAGTGCCTTCCGGGGGACGAGACCGACGATTTCACTGCCGGTCACCCGTAGTCCGAGGCTCTGCGCCTCCTCGCGGGCGGCATCGAACACGGCGTGGAGGGGAGTCACGTCCGGGTCGGTCAGATTGAACGACACCTGCGCTCTGCCGTACTCCTCGATGTACCAACCGACGCCGCGCAGGTTCGTGAAACGGCCGGGCTCGCGCAGAGCTGTTCCATCGGGGTCACGCAGAATGGATCCGTCCTTGCCACGTCTGGGTCTGCCGCTCTCCCTGAGCGCCCCGGCGATGCTGTTTGCCGCCTTTCGGTCTCTCGTGTTCAGATTCACGTTGTAGGCGATCAGGAAGCTGCGGGCTCCGACGGCAGTGGCGCCGGCCTTGGCGTTGAAACCGGAAGGTCCGAAGTCCGGCCGGTCATCGCGGTCGGCAAGGCCTTCGTACTCGCCGTGGCGCACATCGGCGAGGGATCGCCGCTCCGGGACGGCAGCCGCCTCGCCGTAGAGGTACACCGGGATTCCCAATGCCCCGACTCGTTCACCGACCCGTCGGGCGATCTCAATGCAGTCCTGCATCGATGCCCCATCGAGCGGTACGAAAGGGCAGACGTCGGTGGCCCCCATTCGCGGATGTTCACCGTGATGCTTGCTCATGTCGATGAGTTCCGCAGCCTTCGCGATGGCCGCCACGGCGGCTTCCTCCACGGCCTTCGGGGAACCTGCAAACGTGACGACGGTCCGGTTGGTGGCGGCCCCTGGATCCACATCCAGCAAGGTGACCCCATCGACGCCGTTGATCGTCGCTGCGATGGCGTCGATCACTCCGTGGTCGCGCCCTTCGCTGAAGTTGGGGACACATTCGATGAGTTTCATGCGGTTCCCTTCAGTTCTCGGTGAGAAAGGTCTCCAACGGTTCGCGGGCGATGTAGTGAGATGTCATCATCTCTTCCCACTCCGCGTAGCGGTCCTCGCAGAGCGCAGAGCAGAACTCCGACCCGCGTCGGCGGCGAGCTCCATCCCACAGACAAGCAGGGTAGATACGACGCAGCCACGCGGGGTCATAGAGCGGAAACCGTCCATGCTCCCGTAGCGGACTTCCCGGCGTCGAGTCGAGACCCATTCCACCTTTTCCTGCGCGTGCCCCAAGGGTAGGAGACTCGCAGTGGGCGCACGTCGCGATCGGCGGTTCTGGGGCACTTCGACAGGAAGCGCTTCAGAACGGTTCCCGTTCGGTCGAAGATGAGAGCAATGAGTGAAAGCGCCGGCTTCAGCTTCAAGTGCACGCGTTGCGGAGAGAAGGAAGCCGTCGTCAAGCGCGGTCGCAAGGTCTTCCTGTGTGCTTCCTGCGCGTCCGACGCTATGTGGCATGACATGGTCGGGGCGTTCACCGAGGCTCCGGACCCGTCAGAAGGGTCTGCGTCGACTCGCGAGACATAGATCTCTACACGGTCGCAGCCCTGGTAGCAGTGAGTTGGTCACGAACGTAGACGGTCTCTACCGTTCCCGACATGTACCGGCGCACCGGCATCATCCTCGTCCTCCTCGCCGTCGCTTTGAGCGTGTGGCTGCTCGTGACACCGGTTCGGCACTTCACCGGCTACCTGGTCGGCGGGGGAGAGATCGAGAAGCTCTTCACGACCTGTGGGAAGACGATCGGCATCCTGTCGGGTCACTTCGAAGCTCAGGTGACCACTCCGGGAGCACGCAATGACTGTGTCAAGGAGGCGCGCGGTCGGGTCGTCTACGTGGTGATTGTCGCCGCGCCCCTGCTGCTCCTCGGCGGCGCAGGTATCGCCAGGGGTCGTTACCCGAACCAACCGATGCCCGACATCACCGGCGAGTGATCAGGCTGTCTCGGCACGGGAAGCGAGGAACGCTCCGACGAGAACGACTCCGGTTCCGATGAGCTGGAGCGGCGAGACGGTCTCACCGTTGAGGAAGACACCAAGAAGGATGGCGACAATCGGCAGGAAGTAGATCGCGATCGAGGCTCTCGTTGCTCCCACTCTTCCGGCAAGGAGGGTCATCGCCAGCAGGGCGAGCCCGGTGCCGAAGACACCAAGGACCGCAACGGCCGAGAAGGACCTCCAGGTGAACACGGCCTGGCCCAAGTGCCCGAGACCGAACGGGGTGACGAGCACCACTGCCACGATCTGTGCCCGCAGGATCACCGGAAACGCCCCGTATCGCTGCTGCAGTGGAACGGCCAGGTTGACCGATACGCCGTAGGACACCGTCGCGGCGAGCACCAAAAGTGTGCCTCGCAGAATGTCGGCACCTCCTTCCAGCCCGGGAAGACTGATGGCGACGATCCCTGCAAGACCGAGGAGTACGCCGGTGACCTGGTAGCGGCCGGGTGCCTTTCGCAGGAGCAGGGACGCGATCAGCGCCGAGAAAACGGGCATGGATCCGTTCAGCATCCCTGCCAGCGAGGAGGAGATCCACTGTTCGGCGATGGGGAACATGAGCATCGGGAATCCCATCCAGATGACGCCCAGCAGCGCGATGCGGGGAAGATCGGCCCGATCAACCGCACGGTGTGACGCCGGGAACAGAGCCAGGGTCGTGGCCCCGATGACCAGACGAAGCGAAGCGACGACCGTCGGAGGGAAGGCTTCCAGTCCAATCGCGATGAGGAGAAACGACGATCCCCAAATGAGGGCGATCCCGGTGAGGAGGCCCCAGTCAATGACACCGAATGCCGTTCGGCGAGTGCCAGGAGCAGTCGAGAGGATGGAGGATGCCCGCATCCGGAGGAGCGTAGCGCCGGCTGCCTCAGGCTGGTCGACCGTACTCGGCAACGTTGCGTGCCGACCAGACGCTGGTTCGAGCCAGGTACAGGGAGAACAGCACGATGAAGATCGGGCCGATGCGCACGATGGTCAGAAGCCCGATGCTATCGGCCAGTGCCGTCCCGAACAGAGCGCCGAACGGAACCGTGCTCCATGCGAGGCTGCGTCCGGCAGCACTTACGCGACCGAGAAGATGCGCAGGAGTGTAGAGCTGACGCATGGTCAGCAGACTGACGTTCGTCCAGATCAGCCCCGTGAACCCGACGGCCAATATGGCAGTGACAATCGCGAGATTGCTGGACCAGGTCAGGCCGAACATCCCCAATCCGAAGATGGCGAACCCGACGACATAGGTTCTGCCGATGTGCAGGAGATCGATCACCTTGGGAGCGCTCATTGCACCGATGATGCCGCCCGCTCCCATGCCCACGAAGAAGACACCGAGGCGAGCGGGGTCGTCGGAGCCGAGGATTTGGGATCCGATCAGCACCAGGGTCGCCTCGATGAACCCGGTGATGAAGTTGGCGAGACCTCCTCCCAGCGTCGTGAGACGGATTCGCTGCTCGGACCACAGGTGCATCCACCCTTCCCGCAGGTTGTCCAGGAAGTGCTCACCCGACTCGAGGGGTCTCTTGGGAACCTGGGAGAGGAACAGGAAGGAGAAGGCCGAGATCACGAACGTGGCGCCGTCGAAGGCGAAGGCCGCTGAGAATCCGGCCGACTTCACGATGAGTCCGCCGACCAGGGGGCCGAGGAGGAACGCGACTTGCTGGGATAGCGAGAGCCGGCCGTTCGCTCTGGAGAGTCCAAGCTCTCCGACGACTGACGGGATGAACGCTTGCAGAGAGGCATTGAAGGAGGCGGCGAGGCTGCCGGCTATGAAGGCAAAGGCGAAGAGCCCCAGCTTGGTGACCGTACCGTTGTGCACGACGCCTGCCAGCACGAAGAATGCTGCCGCGCGAGCCAACTCGTTGACGACGATCATCCACCGCAGCCGGTACCGGTCCAGCAACGTCGCGCCCAAGAAGCCAAAGATGAGGGTAGGAAGGTTCTCTGCGGCCGCGAGAAGACCAAAGTCGAAAGCCCGCTGCGACAGCTCGGCGAGGAACAGCGGAACGGTCAAGTAGGCAACGTAGTCACCGAACAGAGAGACGGTCTGTCCCCCCCACACGACAGAGAAGTTCCTGGTCCTGCGCCGATGCGTGCCGCTCACGAGGAAGCAGCCTAGTGGCAGAGGCCACGGCCGGAAGGGGAAGAATCGGGTCGTTCGTGCGACCGGTTCGCCATGTGAGCCGAATCGGGTAGCCTCCGCCATGACATGAGCGATGTGAGCGAGATCCCAGAGCACGTCAGCGAACTGCTGGACCTGTCCAAGCAGTATCTGCGCCAGGAGACCATCGAGCCGGCCAAGAAACTGGGGAGAGTGGCGGGCATGGGCTTGGCGGCCGCCTTGCTGTTCGCCATCGGCGCGGTCCTCCTGGCCATTGCCGGGACGAGGCTGCTCATCGGAGTCCTTCCTGACGGGGAGCTGTGGAGTGCCCTTGGCCTGTTCATCTCGGTCATCGTCCTTGCGGGAATCGCCGGCCTGATCATGTGGAGGGCAAGTCGCTGATGGTTGAACGAGCAGATATCGAGGCCAAGGCGCGTGAGATCGAGCAGGCCCTCAGCGAGACGAAAGAGAGCGTTCAGCAGAAGGGGATGCTCATTGCGATCGGCGTGGTCGCCATCGTGGCGCTTGCCTTCGTGATCGGTCGCAGGAGAGGAAGCCGGTCCAAGCCGGTGGTGAAGGTCTACCGTTCCTGAGGATCGAGCCGGATCTCCAAGGCGTCGCCGGGACGCAGGCGTCGCTTGTACACCAACTCGCCGGGGTCCGGCCGTCGCAACCAGCGAATCGCCAGCAACGCAGAGCCGAGAAGGAGCAGCCGGGCATCGCCCGTCCGAAGACCTCGAAATACGTTCTGCGTGCCGATTCGACCGAGTCGCATGAGACCAGGGTAGTGCCCTGAGTCGTGAGGCGATGCCCCCCGATGGCCAGGGACCTGTGCCGTCCCACCTGGCAATGATCGTGTCCATGCGTAGAGTACTCGCATGCTGAACGACACTCTGAAGAAGATCGTCATCTGGATCATCGTGCTCGCGATGGTGATGTCACTCGCTGTCGGTCTCGCCGCGCTGGTAGCAGGGCAGTGAAAGCGATCCTGCGACACCCACGTCGCGAGGTCGAGGTTGATGGACCGAGGACGGTGCGGGACCTCCTCAAACACCTCGACATCGTCCCCGAGACGGTGTTGGTGATCCGGGGCGACGATCTCCTCACCAGGGATCAGGTCTTGGGATCCGATGACACGATTGAACTCCGTCCGGTCATTTCGGGGGGCTGATGCGCTGTCGTGTCTGCCGGGAGAGAGCGGCGATCGAAGTGCGAAGGCACAACGCCGCGTTCTGTCGTGACCACTTCATCGCGCATGCACGCAGACAGGTCGAGCGCACGATCCACGACCATCGCATGTTCGGCTTCCAGGACCGGCTGGCGATAGGGGTCTCAGGGGGAAAAGACAGCTTGTCCCTGTGGGACATCCTGGCGCACCTGGGTTACCGAGCCGAGGGCATCTACCTCGACCTCGGCATAGAGCCGTACTCCCAGCAGAGTCTCGGTCGCGTCGAGAGCTTCGCCAGGGAACGTGACCTGGTCCTGCACACCGTCAGCCTCGAGGACTCCTATGGATTCACGATTCCGAAGGCGGCGGCGAATTCCAGACGCACTGCCTGTTCTGCCTGCGGGCTGTCCAAACGGTATGTTCTCAACGAGGAGGTGAGGAGGAGAGGATTCGATGTGCTCGTCATGGGTCACAATCTCGACGACGAGGCCGCGACCCTGTTCTCCAACGTTCTCAACTGGAACACGGAATACCTCGGACGCCAGCGCCCCGTACTTCCTTCTTCGAACGGGCTGGTGAGGAAGGTGAAACCGCTGGTACGCATCGCAGAGCGGGAGACCGCAGCATACGCAGTGTTGTCGGGCATCGACTACGAAGTCGAGGAGTGTCCGCTCGTCGCGGGAAACACGGTGAACCGACTGAAAGAGTGGATGGCACGTCTCGAGAGGGACGCCCCTGGGACCACGCAGCACTTCTTCGCTGGTTTCCTCGATCGAGGGGCTGAAGCGTTTGACGGGGGTGCTCCACAGCTCCACCCTTGCGCGAAGTGCGAGCGGCCGACGACCGGAGAGGTCTGCGCGTTCTGCCGGCTTCAGGAGCTGGCGACGTGAGGTTCGAACCGGGAGATCACTGTCTGCTCGTCGACCTGAAGGGGCGACGCTACCTGCTCACCCTGCGGGAGGACGGCCAGTTTCACTCGCACCTCGGAGCGCTGTCGCACACGGACATCATCGGCCAGGAGGAAGGGACGCTGCTCGGCACCGCGAGCGGAAGCAAGCTCCTGGCGGTCCGTCCCCGCTACGTCGACTACGTCCTCAAGATGAAGAGGGGAGCGCAGGTCATCTATCCGAAAGACGTCGGTCCGATTCTGGTCTACGGCGACATCGGCCCCGGGAATGTCGTCCTCGAAGCGGGCACAGGCTCGGGCGCACTCACGATTGCTCTGGTGCGCGCTGTCGGGCCGAACGGGCGGGTGATCAGTGTCGAGCAGCGGGAGGACCATGCTTCCCACGCACGAAAGGCGATCGAGCGCTACTTCGGTGCGATGCCCGCGAACCTCGAGCTGCGGGTGGGGGACATCGAACAAGAAGCGGAGCACATGCAGGCCGAACGGGTCGTGCTCGACCTCCCCGAACCCTGGCACACCGCACGCCACAACGTTCTGGTGCCGGGTGGCGTCCTCGTGGCCTACCTGCCCACCGTCCCCCAGGTGCAGACACTGGTCGAAGAGATGCGCGAGACGGGATCCTACGGCCTCATCGACGTGTTCGAGACGCTTCGGAGAACATGGAATGTCGAGGGGCGATCGGTTCGGCCCGACCATCGAATGGTCGGCCACACCGGATTCGTGGTGGTGGCGCGCCGGATCCAAACATGAAGGAGACCCCATGCGGGGTCTCCTTCGAACGGTATCTGGCCTCCGCTACGGCTCGATGAAGATGCACTCTCCCGGGCACTCCTCCGCGGACTCGATGACCATCTCATCCTGACCGGCCGGGACAACGGCGAGGCCCTGGGCCCCTTCCTCGTTGCCTTCGGACGCGGCAAAGATCTTCTCGCCCTCTTTGACATAGGCAAGTCCGTCATCCAGCAGCACGAAGACGTCCGGGGCGATCTCCTCGCAGAGACCGTCTCCTGTGCACAGGTCCTGGTCGATCCAAACCTTCATGGTTCAAGAGCTCCTTGTGAGTTGCCGCTGCATGCTACTCCGAATCCGATCTTGCCCTAAGCGGAGTCTCGCGACCGCCGTATACTCCGCGCGGTGATGAGTGAGACTGAACGACTACGAGCGATCATCGACGACCTCGAAGCGCAGATTGCAGACCTCAGAGCCGAGTCGAGCCGTGCCAGCACCCTTGACCGGCAGCTCTCGGAGGCCCGGTCCGCGCTCGACCGGGCTGGATCACAGAACGAGCGCATGGCCGGACTGCTGAGCGAGGCGAGAGAGCAGCTCGGCGTCCTGCGCAACGAGATCGAGAAGCTGTCCGCACCTCCCAACCCTTTCGGGACTGTCCTGCACGTCAACGGTGACGGGACCATCGACGTCATGTCGGCTGGTCGCAAACTGCGGGTCACCGCACAGCCGAGCATCGAGGTCAAGCAACTCCAGCGCGGTCAGGAAGTGCTCCTCAACGAAGCCATGAACATCGTGGATGTGCGCCGCTTCACCGTCTCGGGTGAGGTCGTGACGGTCAAGGAACGACTGGAAGAACATCGCCTCGTCGTTCTTGCCCGCGGCGACGAGGAACGCGTCGTGGAGATTGCCGGACCGCTGGAGAGCGAGTCATTCCGGGCAGGCGATGCCGTTCGCCTCGACGCACGGACCGGTCTCGTCTTCGAGAAGCTCCTCCGGCCCGAGGTGCAGGAGCTGATCCTGGAAGAAGTGCCGGATGTGACCTACGAGCAGGTCGGCGGGCTGAAAGACCAGATCGAGACGATTCGTGATGCCGTGGAGCTGCCCTACGTCCACAAGGAGCTCTTCGCCGACTACGGGCTCGAGGCGCCCAAAGGTGTCCTGCTGTACGGACCGCCGGGGTGTGGCAAGACGTTGATCGCCAAGGCCGTTGCCAACAGTCTCGCTCAGGCCGTCACCGTGAGAACCGGCCAATCCGACGTTCGGTCGTACTTCCTCAACGTCAAGGGACCTGAACTGCTCAACAAGTACGTGGGGGAGACCGAACGTCAGATCCGGCTGATCTTCCGGCGAGCGAAGGAGAAGTCAGACCAGGGCGTCCCTGTGATCGTCTTCTTCGACGAGATGGACTCGCTGTTCAGGACGAGAGGAACCGGTGTCTCCTCAGACATGGAGTCGACCGTGGTCCCGCAGCTGCTGTCCGAACTCGACGGTGTCGAGAGCCTCAAGGACGTGATCGTCATCGGCGCGTCGAATCGCGAAGACCTGATCGACCCTGCGATTCTGCGGCCCGGTCGACTCGATGTGAAGATCAAGATCAATCGGCCGGACGAACGCTCCGCTCGCGAGATCTTCCGCATCTACCTCGACGGCAGGGCGCCACTGGACGATGAGGAGATCGCTTCGGCAGGTGGTGATCGGGAAGCAATGCTCGCGTCGATGATCGACCGAACGGTCGAGCGAATGTATGCGGAGGACGACGCCAACAAGTTCCTCGAGGTGACCTACGCAAACGGGGACCGTGAGCTCCTGTACTTCAAGGACTTCGCGAGCGGCGCCATGATCCAGAACATCGTCAGCAGGGCGAAGAAGGAGGCCATCAAACGAGAGATCGCCGGTGGGCGCAGAGGGCTCCGGACGGATGACCTTCTCGCAGCGATCACGAACGAGTTTGCGGAACACGAAGACCTCCCCAACACCACCAATCCCGATGACTGGGCCAAAGTCTCTGGCAAGAAGGGCGAACGGATCGTCTACGTCCGCACCCTGATGCGAGGTGAAGACAAGGCGAAGAAGATAGAGGCTGTCACGACCGGCCAGTACCTCTAGTGGGTAGTGCGACCAGAGGGGTCTGAGCGATGGCGATTCCGAAAGTGCTCGGCACCGAAACCGAGTTCGGCATCACGATTCGTTACAAGCAGGATTTCAACCCTGTTCTCGCGTCGGGACTCGTCGTCAACGGCTCCCCAGACGGGTTGCCAACGCGCTGGTCCCTCGCCGAGGAGTCACCGGGCCGGGATGCCCGGGGCCGCAGGTACGGAACCGGTGTGGCTCTCGACCCCGAGACACTCAACGTTCTACTGCCCAACGGAGCACGCATGTATGTCGATCATGCGCACCCCGAGTACTCCACTCCCGAGTGTCTCGATGTGCTCCAGGCCACTCTGCACGACAAGGCGGGTGAGCTGGCCATGGTTCGTGCAGCCACGGCAGCCCAGCAGATCCTCGAACCGGGACAGCAGGTCTCGATCTACAAGAACAACAGTGACGGGAAGGGCAACTCTTATGGTGCCCACGAGAACTACCTCGTCGCCCGAAGTCTGCCCTTCGATGACATCGTTCGTTTCCTGACGACGTTTCTCGTCACCCGGCAAGTGTTCACGGGTTCTGGCAAGGTCGGTGCGGAGAACGGACGCCCTCCCGTCGACTTTCAGATCAGCCAACGTGCCGACTTCTTCGAAGAACGCGTCGGTCTGGAGACCACTCTGCGCAGGCCGATCATCAACACGCGCGACGAGCCGCACGGCGACCCGACGCTCTTCCGCAGGCTGCACGTCATCATCGGGGACGCCACCCGCTCCGAGATCCAGACCTACCTGAAGCTCGGTACCACCGCTCTGCTGCTGGCCGCCGTCGAGGACCGGGCGCTCCCGGACGAGCTGGAGCTCGCCGATCCGGTGGCTGCCACATGGCAGGTCAGCCATGACACGAGGCTCAGCGCTCCGCTTCAGCTGGCAGACGGAGGATCGGCGACGGCGATCGAGCTTCAGCAGCAGTATTTCGAGTGGCTCACCAAATACGCGGAAGCCAAAGGGGTCGACGATCGCACACTCGATGTCCTGGCGCGGTGGGAGGGAGTCCTCACCGACCTGGAGGCCGACCCGATGCGGACCGCAGATCGGCTCGACTGGACGGCCAAACTGAAGCTCCTGGAGGCCTATCGGGACCGAGAACAACTCCAGTGGAGCCACACCCGGTTGAAGGCAATCGACCTGCAATTCCACGATGTCCACCCGGACCGTGGGCTGTACGACCGTCTCGTCGCACGAGGGTCGATCCAGCGCCTGTTCGACGACGCCACCGTGGAAGACGCCCTGCGGCATCCGCCCACCGACACGCGGGCGTACTTCCGCGGTCGGTGCGTCCGCCAGTTCGGACCGTCGCTGGTCTCGGCGAATTGGGACTCCCTCGTGTTCGATGTCGGCGAAGCCAGCTACAAGAGAGTGCCTATGATGGATCCCCTGCGAGGAACGGCGGAACGAGTCTCCGACCTGCTCGATGAAGCTTCGAGCGCCGCCGACCTCGTCAACCTCCTAGGAGGCGAGTGAATGCAAGAGAACGTCCAAAAACCCCGCCCTGAACAAGAGACGTCCGAAGGGGCAGAAGAGACCGCTGTCGCGCCCGAGGTCGATATCGAGGAGATCGACGACCTCCTCGACGAGATCGACGAGGTGCTCGAGGAGAACGCCGAGGAGTTCGTCAAGAACTACGTGCAGAAGGGCGGGGAATGAGCAACGAGTTCGGGGAGAACGTCAGTTTCACCGACCTCCTTGCCTCCCACGGCTTGGTGCCGACCTGGGAGATTCCGGCGGCCGAGAGAACGTCGATCGAAGCTCCCTTGGCCACCACGGTGCTCGCGCTGCGGTTCGACGGGGGTGTGGCGATGCTGGGGGACCGGCAGGCGACGGAGGGGCACCTGGTTGCACATCGCAGAATCCAGAAGGTGTTTGAAGCCGACCGTTTCTCTGCCGTGGCGATTTCTGGAACGGCCGGCATCGCCATCGACCTGGTACGTCTCTTCCAAACCGAACTCGAACACTACGAGAAGCTCGAGGGCAACCGTCTCAGCCTCGACGGCAAGGCAACGTACCTGGGTCGAATGGTCAGAGAGCAGCTGCCGCTGGTGTTTCAGGGGCTCGTTGTCGTACCGCTCTTCTGCGGATACGACGAGGGTGACAAGGTGGGGAAGCTCTACACCTTCGATGTCGTCGGCGGTCGCTACGAAGAACACGAGTTCGGAGCGACAGGGTCCGGTTCGAGAGATGCACGGGCGTATCTGCGTTCCGCGTTTCGAGAGGGATTCAGCGAAGAGGAAGCGCTCGATGCGGGAATGAGATCCCTGGTGGCCGCCGCCCAGGAGGACACCGCAACCGGTGGACCCGACCTCGCCCGGGGGATCCTTCCCAATGTGATCACGGTGACACGACGGGGCTTCTCCGAGGTCGAGACCGACAAGGTGGCGGATCTCGCCGCGGCCGCGCTTGGAGACATCAGATGACGGTCCCGTTCTACGTACCTCCGGAGCAGCTCGTCAAGGATCGGGCGGAATTCGCCCGCAAAGGCATCGCCAGAGGCCGTTCGATCGTCGCAGCGGAGTACGACCACGGAGTACTGCTGCTCGCCGAGAATCCCAGTTCCACGTTGCACAAGATCAGTGAGATCTACGATCGGGTGGCGTTCGCCGGGGTGGGCAAGTACAACGAGTTCGAAGCAATGCGTGTGGCAGGCACCCGCCATGCCGACCTGCGTGGCTACCTGTACAGCCGTTCAGATGTCAACGCCAAGTCGCTCGCGAACGCCTTCTCGCAGACGCTCGGCAACATCTTCACCCACGAGGTGAAGCCCTATGAGGTGGAGATCCTCGTCGCCGAACTCGGCGCCAATGGGAACCCGAACCATTTGTACCGGGTCACCTACGACGGGACGCTCTCCGACGAACGTCGATTCTGCGCCATCGGTGGTCAGACCGACGGACTCGATGAGTACCTCGCTGCCCACCTCGGGGAGCCGGCTTCGTTGGCAGCAACGATGAGAGTCGTGGCAGCGGCCTTCGCGGCCGTGCTCGACCGGGACGTCGATGGTTGGGAAGCGGCGGTTCTCGATGACACCAACGGCAGGCGGACCTTCCGCAGGATCCCCGATGCCGAAGTGGAGGAGACCCTCGGCGGCTAGTGGCACCCGCGGTGGCGGCGCTGAAGTCCCCGCGGCGCAGGCGACTGAGCGGTCTACGCTGAACGGGTGAAGCGGCGCATCTACGGCTTGGAGAGTGAGTACGGAGTCACCTGCACGCTGCGCGGTCAGCGGCGACTGAGCCCGGATGAGGCTGCCCGGTACCTGTTCCGAAGGGTGGTCAGCTGGGGTCGGTCCTCCAACGTCTTCCTCGAGAACGGGGCCCGGCTCTACCTCGACGTCGGGAGTCATCCTGAGTACGCCACCCCAGAGTGCGACGAATTGACCGACCTGGTCGCTGCCGACAAGGCAGGGGAGCGGATCCTTCAGAACCTGGTGGTCGAAGCGGAGCAGCGCCTCTTCGAAGAAGGCATCAGTGGGGAGATCTTCCTATTCAAGAACAACACCGACTCGGCCGGGAACTCATACGGCTGCCATGAGAACTACCTGATCGGGCGCAATGTGGATTTCCCTGCCATCCTCGGTGCGCTGCTTCCGTTTCTGGTTTCCCGACAGATCTATACGGGGGCCGGGAAGCTTCTGAGGACGGCGCGAGGAGTCCGCTTCACCATTTCCCAGCGCGCCGAGCACATCTGGGAAGGCGTGTCGTCGGCAACGACTCGCAGCCGCCCAATCATCAACACGAGAGATGAGCCCCATGCCGACGCCGCCCTCTACCGCAGACTGCACGTCATCGCCGGAGACTCAAACATGTCGGAGACGGCGACGTACGCCAAAGTGGGGGTCGTAGGAGCGCTGCTGCAGATGCTGGAGGACGGGTACGAGTTCCGGACCCTCGACTTGGAGAACCCGATTCGGGCTATTCGCGAGATCAGTTCTGACCCGACCTGCCGACGACGTGTCCGGCTTGCCAACGGCCGGGAGCTTTCTGCCCTGGACGTGCAATGGGAGTACCTCGACAAGGCAAGTCACTATGCGAGGACCCAGGGCTTTCCCCCCGCCGTGGAGAAAGCCGTGCAGATCTGGGAACAGATGCTCACCGGCATCGAGAAGGACCCGATGTCGATGGCCGAGCAGGTCGACTGGGTGGCGAAGTGGAGACTGATCGAGGCGTACCGAACTCGACACGACCTCGCCCTGTCAGATCCCCGGCTGGCCATGATGGACCTCGCCTATCACGACATCAATCCTCGGCGGGGCCTCTACCACCTCCTCGCACGAAGAGGAAAGGTCCAACAGATCGTGGAAGAGGCTGCGATCGAGCGGGCCAGATCCGAACCCCCTGCGACGACAAGAGCCCAACTCAGAGGCGGCTTCATCAAAGCGGCCAAGGCAGCGGGGCGAGACTTCACGGTCGACTGGGTGCACCTCAAGATCAACGATCAGGCCCAGCGGACGATTCTGTGCAAGGACCCTTTCGTGCACACCGACAGCCGCGTCGACCGACTCATCGCCGCGCTCTGACTCCTCGGCGACATCCCACCTTGGGCGCGCGTATGGTCGCCTTCGTGCTGTTGGTGGGCGCCGGTAGGCCGGTGCTTGCTGTGGACTGTTGGCTGTGCGCTGTCGGCTTGCGACTGTCAGGGTGGGTCGGGTCCGGTTGGTTTGAGGAGTCGTCTGCGTTGCGGGGGTGTGTTCGGGTCGATGCGATACCCCATCCCGTGGATGACGATGTGGTGGTGGTACCAGCAGAGGGTGGTGAGGTTGTCGGGGT
>CBEVHI010000032.1:0-14249 GCA_965549635.1 uncultured bacterium
GGCGCAACCGATTCTCGCGAAACCAGGTTCCGTCAACCTGGAAGAACCGATGGTCCACTTCAAACACCTCGATGTTCAAGTGGGGGTCTTGTGCTGTCCACAGTTCAACATTGAGCAAGTCTCCGCTCACTCTCGCTCGTAGCAGCACGGGCTGGTCAAGCGGGTTCTCGAAGCGAAGATCTGCGTAGTTGTAGACGACCGTTGCTCCCGCGCCGAACGGCACCGTGCGCTCCCGATCGGGGAAGAGATCCAATCCGTGACGGTGACGTTCGGTGATCCGCATTCCGGCATTGAGTGCAACCCAATGCACGCTGTTCGATACCTGGCACAGGCCCCCGCCGATCTGAGCTGTTGGCGCATCGTTTCGCAGTTCGAGACCCTTCTTGAATCCGCGCAGTCGGCTGGGGAGTCCGATCGTGTGATGGTGGGAGAACGTCTGGAGCGGTTCGATGACAAGACAGTCGAGTTTCTTGCAGGCCAAGACTACGTTATGTCGCTTGCCCTCACGAAGAGCCTGGTCCTGAGATCCGTGGCTGAGCGGGGATGTGTGGGAGGCGAGGAGGTGCCGGTAGCCCTGCCGGTCGATGGTGGCGTGCCGATGAGCGATCGAGGGCGCTTCGAGGACCCAGCGAGGAAGGCGACGCAACCCAACCAATCGGAGTCGAATCGAAAACGGAACGATCTTCCTGGCGGCATCGCGAATCACTGCGATTCCATGGTAAATCCGGGTCTCCAGAGGTGCCGCACTCTCTTCGGCGTGGAGGTACTCCCGAACCCAGGGCTCAGGAGTACCGCCACGGTACCTGCGAGCCCTGGGTTCGAGTTCAGGAGGATGTGGCGAGCTGTTCTGCCAGGCGACTGCCGAGCTTGCTGACGACGGGGACCAGAGCGATGCAAATGGCAGCGCCGATCAGCAGCGTCACCCACACATCACCGATCGCGGCGCCTTCCACCGCGATCCTGAAGATCGGATCGAGGAAGTAGTAGGTCGGACCAAGGTAGGCGATCCACTGCGGCAGGCTCGGGAAGATCGGGAAGATCACCGGGAAGATGATCAGGATCCCCGCCGATTTGAACAGCGTGAACAGGATGTTCGAGTCCTTGGAGACGGATCCCAGAATCAGCCCGATCTCGGCCATCATCACGCCGGCGACGAGGAGGGCGGCCAGCATCGCGCCGGCGTGCTGCCCCCACGCCGAATTCAAGTAGAGCGTGAACACCCCGGTCGCGACCCCCAGGACGAATCCGAACAGACCTTTGGACACCAGCAACTCGTTCATTCGAGCCGGCGTGGTCAGCACCGCGTCGAGCGTTCGGTTCTCCCGCTCCTGGACGATGCTCATCGCCGGGATGAACGATCCGCCGATGACGACGGCGTAGATCATGACCAGGGGAAGGAGACGGGTGACGAGGTCGTACCCTTCCTCACCGAGAGAGACGACCTGCACGTCGACGGGAGCCGGAGCCCCGGCGACACCTCGAACGAGGTCGAGGGCGGTGACCTCGAGGATGATGCGATTGGAAGCGAGACTCTCTCCGGAGATGAAGAGCTGCAGCTCCGGTGCGGCGCCGCTCCTGACCGCCTCGTCGAAGCCCGGCTGCAGAACGAGCCCAGCGTCGAGGTCGTTGGCTTCGACCATCTGTTTGAGTTCGTCGACCGAGTCGAGGACGGTGACCTCGACCCCCTCGAGTTGCTGCACCTGTGTGGCAATGACCGAGTTGCCCAGATCGACGATGCCAAGGCGTGGCTCAGGCTGGAAGAGCGATCCGAAGACGCCGCGAATCAACACAGTGATGAGGACGGGAAGGACGATCGCATAGAGCAGCAGTGGCGAGCGCGGCCCGACCTGGAGCTCGCGCCGAAACAGGGTGAGGACTCTCATAGCGCCTCGACTTTCCTCTTGAGCACGAACACGCCGGCACCGAAGATGACGACGCTCCATGCAACGGTCATTGCGAAGTAAGGGGCGGTTTCCGACCATCCTGCCCCGTAGGCGGTCGTGCGGACGATGGCCTCGGTCATGCCGTAGGAGGGCAGAACCTGGATCCACGTTGCGGCGGTGCCAGGGAACAGCGCTGCGCCGGCGGGGATCATCATCGGGATCATCAGGAACATGCTCCAGAACAGGATCTCGATGAAGTCTTTGCCGGTGGCCCCCGCCAGGAGCGCCAGGCCGGTGACGAGCAGCGCTCCGAGGAGGAGGGCGACCACCAGCACGAGCGGCTGACTTCCGAAGGATCGGATCGCAGCCATCAGAAGCGCGACCTCGGCGAACGCCAGTCCTGTGCCGAGCACGGTCTTCGCCGCCAGGAAGTCCGACGTTCTCGCCGGCGTGACGAGGACCGCGGTGACCGTGCGCGAACGGATCTCCTGGGCGATGAGCGCCGCCAGGGCAAACATCTCCATCATGAGGGCGAAGACGCCAAGGAGTGGTCGCATGCGCTCCTGCATGGAGACCTGGTCGCCCGCCCGGTCCGGTCCAAGGATCACTTCCTCCTCGGCCGGTGCCGAGACCGGCGGCTGACTGCCTGCGACCAGGAATGCAAGTTCTCGCACCATGCTGCGCATGGCGTCGCGGATCTCGGGGGGCGTGTCGGCGGGAACGAACACCTTCACGGTGGTCTTCTGACCGGCGGCGACCGCGCCGAGGAAATCGTCCGGGAAGTCGATCCCTGCTGCGAGCTTGTCCCGTTTCTCCTCCACGGCGGTCTGCAGCTCGTCTGATGAGGTGAAGCTGGTGATGACCAAGCCTTCCTGGCCGATCTGATCGATGAGCGCCTCGGTGCCGGCCCCGTGGATCCCGAGGCGGATCGTCTCATCGACCGTGTCGGGAAGCGACCAGAACAGGGCGATGTAGGCGACGAGACCGAGGATGGTGATGAATACGAAGAATCGGTCTCTGCTCATTTGCGCGGCGTCCTTGCGAACGATCGCCCAGATGATTCGGGCTCGATTCATTCGTCCAGCCCCCTGCCTGCGAAGTGGATGAAGATGTCCTCCAGTGTTGCCTCCTCGGTGTGGATGGTGAGAAGGTCCCTTTCGGCCACAGCTTGCCGGACCCGTTCATCCGAGTCGCTCTCGTCGAGCGGAACGACCGTTTCGACCACTTCACCGTCGCGTCTCGCTCGAATCTTCACGGATCGTCGCCCGTAGGTCAGCTTGAGGTTCTCCGGAGTGTCGATGATGAGGACGTGACCCTCGTGGATGAACGCGACACGGTCAGAGAGTTTGTCGGCTTCCGCCATGTCGTGGGTGGTGAGCAGCACCGCGGCACCCCGCTGAGCCTCCTGCTGAATCACTTGACGAATCGACTGTGAGGACACCGGGTCGAGCCCGTCGGTCGGCTCATCGAGAAACAGCACGTCAGGCGTATTGATGAGAACTCTGGCGATCATGAGACGCTGCTTCATGCCTTTGGAGAACTCAGAAACCCGATCGTCAGCCCGGTCGATGAGATCGACTCTTCGCAAAAGCGCATCGGTGTCCAGGTCGGAGATGCCGAAGAGCCGGCCAAAGAAGATCAGGTTCTCTCTGGCCGACATGTTCGAGTACAGATTCTTCTCCTCGAAGGCGACCCCTATGCGAGCCTGAATCTCCGCTGCCTGTGCGGGCATAGGCATCCCGAGAATGGAGATTGCTCCTTGCTGCGGCTTGAGCTGACCGGTCAGCATCTTGATCGTGGTCGACTTGCCGGCACCGTTCGGTCCGAGAAGACCGAGGATCTCCCCTCGTGCCACCGCGAAGTCGATGTCGTCGACGGCGAGCTGTCCGTCGTACGAGTAGCTGATTCCCTCGACCTGGATGGCCGGACTCATGTTGTCTCCTTCTGCCAGCGTTCGATCAACGCCGGCCACTCTCGTTCCCAGAACAGGAAGGCGTCTCGCATCTCTCGCAGTCGCTCGCCGCGGTGTCCATCCCCGACGAAGCCGAGACCGCTGTCGGCCAGTCGGCGCAGGTTGGCGATCTCTCCTCCTCGTCGTTCGATGAGGGTCTGCCACGCACCGGCGGCAATGCGGTAGTGGGTCTCCCGGGAGCCGGGTCGTCGGTAGCGGGTGACGAGGCCGGCCTGTTCGACGAGCCGGCCCATCGTGCTGATGGAGCTCTTGGATGATCCCAGTGAAGCGACGAGATCACTGGTGGACTGGCCGGGCGGGTCGCAGACGAGCAACCATCCGATGAGCCTGCCTGCGGTGCGGGGGAGGCCGCTAGAGACGTAGTAGGAGCCGAACGCCTCTACGAAGCGGGCTACATCCGACTGTTCGTCCCTGAGCGGCATGAGTGTCCCGAACGTTCAGTATCAACTGAACGATACCGGATTGGTAGCGTGGTAGCCATGCAGGTAGCAGCGACTGTTGAGCAGCGACTCCACGACGAGCTGATCGTCTGGTTGACGACGGTGACGCGTACCGGCAGGCCGCAGACCTCACCCGTGTGGTTCCTGTGGAGTGACGGCCAGTTCCTGATCTACAGCCTGGCCGACACGGCCCGGGTTCGGAATCTGCGCAGCAACTCGAACGTGGCCTTGAACCTGGACGGGAATGGTCTTGGAGGTGCGATCGTCACGTTCGAGGGAACGGCTCGCATCGATGACGACGCCGATCCGGCCAGCGCGAACCGCCAGTACGTCGAGAAATACCGCGAGAGAATGAAGCGCAACGGCTGGACGCCCGAGGAGTTCTCCCGGCGCTACCCGGTGGCGATCAGAGTCACACCGCTTCGTGTTCGTTCCTGGTGACACGCTCGGAGTCGATCAGCCTCTCTACGAACCGATCGGCGAGTGCCAGCTGCTCGACGGTGATGTACTCGTCGGGCTGGTGCGCCTGGGCGATGTCGCCAGGCCCGAGGACCACCGTGGGAATCCCGGCGTCTGAGAACAGTCCCGCTTCACTTCCGTAGGTGACCTTCCCGAGACCGCTGCCTTCGATCAGGCCATTGGCCCAGGCGACGACCGCTGCGTCGGCCGCGGTGGAGAGTGCGGGGAGGAACACGATGGGGTCGATCCTGATGTCGGCCGGGAGCTCGTCTGCGGCCGCCTGAATGCGACCGAGGATCTGGCTCGGATCCTGGGACGGAAGGTTGCGAATCTCGAACTCGAAGGCGCAGTGGCCGGGGACGATGTTCAGGGCCGATCCTCCTGCGACGGTGCCCACGTGTACGGTGCTGTGTGGAACCACGTACCCGTCTTCGAACGGCCCGTGCTCAGCCAGATCGATGGCGAGATCCTGGATGGACACGATGAGCCGTGAGGCGTGCTCGATCGCATTGATCCCGAACGGTGCGAGGGAGGAGTGGCGCTCGACGCCGGTCACACTCACCTCGTAGGTTCCGATGCCCTTGTGGTTCGTGACCACCTGCATCCCCGTTGGTTCGCCGACGATGCAGAACCTCGGCGGTGTGGGGAGGACCTCGAGTGCTTTGACCAGATCTCTGGCTCCCAGGCCGCCCACTTCTTCGTCGTAGGAGAGGGCCAGGTAGATCGGGGTGGTGAGGTCTGCTGCGGCGAAGCGAGGAAGCGCTGAGAGGACGGCGGCGAGAAAGCCCTTCATGTCTGCGGTGCCACGACCGTACAGGCGACCGTCCCGTGCGGTGAGTGTGAAGGGATCACTCGACCACGCTTGGCCCGCAACGGGCACCACGTCGGTGTGAGCCGAGAGGACGATTCCCGGTCGGTCCGGCGGTCCGACGCGAGCCAGCAGGTTCGCCTTGTTCCCCGTCGAGTCGAGGATTCGACGACTCTCGATTCCGTAGGACATCAGCAGGTCCTCGACATACTCGATCAGGAGAAGATTGCTGCCGGCGCTGGTCGTATCGATGGCGATGAGGTCGCGAAGCGTGTCGATGGTGGTCATGGGTCGATCTTACGGGGAACCGGCGTCGGGCCCTCGTCAGTTTCCAGCTGACAGCGAACAGCTGACAGCTTCCAGCAAGAGGCTTGCTCGGGTCTCCGTGGTGTGCAAGCTCTGGTCACTGGTCACTGGTCACTGGTCACTGGTCACTGGTCACTGGTCACTGGTCACTGACTGCTGACTGTTGGCTGTTGGCTGTTGGCTGTTGGCTGTTGGCTGTTGGCTGTCCGCTGCCGGCTGCCGGTACGCTGGTGAGGTGGACAAGCGACAAGAGCCGATTCCTTTCTGGCTGACACTCGTGCTCATCCTGGCGCTCGTCACCTTGCTGGGCGTGGTGGCGATCGGGGCTCAGCGCATCCCCAGTGCCGGCGGCGACTCGCAGCTCCCACTCGACTCCCGGGTCATCGGCCAGATCGTCGCCTACGTCACGTGGGCGATTCTTGCCGTGGTGTTGGTGTGGCTCATGTTGCCGGGAGGAGGGCGTAGGAGGCGGAAGGTCAGGCCCAAGCGAGGGTCATGGCTGGCGACCGCCTTGGTGTTGATCGCACTTCTGGTCGTCTTCATGCAACTCGGCAAGCTGAGCCCGGAGCCCACCGGTGAAGAGGAGGCAACGGTGGTCTCGCTGCCCGAGGTCCGCGACACCACGGTGGTCACGGCCGAATCGGGGGTCGTACTTCCTGCCGGCTCCACCACGACGTTGTGGATCGTCGTCGCTGCCGTGTTCGTGACTGTTGCGGCCCTTGGCGCGATCGGCCGAACACGGGGACCCGGGGAAGAGGAAAGCCCACCGGAGCCGCCGGCCTTCCGGGAAGTAATCGACGACCTCCTCGCCGACCTCGAGGGGTCCGGCGATCCCAGACTCATCGTGATCGGCGCATACGCTCGGATGGAGCAGGCGCTTGCGACCGATGGCATCGCGAGGCGACGGGCGGAGGCTCCGCTCGAGTTTCTCGATCGAGCCCTGCGCCATCTCGAGGTCAGCGCGGGTGCGGTGCGACACCTCACCGATCTGTTCACCGAAGCACGATTCAGCCCACATGTGATCGATGAGGACATGTCGCTGCAGGCGATCGAAGCTCTGCAGAACGTTCGCGACGAGCTCAGGATCATGACATGAGACGGGTGATCGGGTTGACGTTGCTGGTCGCCCTGGTGACGGCGGGCATGTTGTTCTCACTCTCGGGCTTCATGGAGGTCGCGGCCTACGAGTTGGTCCTCGCGGTGATCGCCGTCATCGCCCTCGTGACCCTGAGAGCGACGTCCCCCACGGACCGGCGTCCGATCCCGTCGGTGATCCGGAGCCGAGCCGTCCCGCCGCAACTTGAACGTCTAGAGCGCATCGTCCGGTTTGGGACGAGTACTGCGATCGATGCCGACCGCCGGTTGTACCGAGTCCTGAGAGAGCAGGCTGCAGAGTTGTTGCTCTCCCGACACGGAGTCGATCTCGACAGCGAACCGGATCAGGCGCGTCGCCTGCTCGGCGACGAGGCATGGGAACGGATCCGCCCCGATCGTGCTCCAGTCAAGGACCGCATGGGACCCGGGGCCGAGCTCTCCGAGGTGGAGATGGTCGTTGCCGCCGTCGAAGGGCTCGGTGGGTGATGCAAGGCGTCTCTCGGTAGGCTGCGGACGATGAGCGAGCTCACTGCCCTCCAAGTTGCCGCTTTGGCCAAGCGGGTCATCGACGAAGTCGAACGGGCGGTGATTGGCAAGCGCGACGCCCTCGAGCTGATACTGCTGGCGATTCTGTCGGACGGACACATCCTCATCGAAGACTTCCCCGGACTGGCGAAGACGCTGATGGCGAGATCGTTCGCTCAGGTCACAGATCTGGTGTTCCATCGGGTGCAGTTCACTCCCGACCTCATGCCAATGGACGTCACAGGATCGATGGTCCTGGGAGCCTCACAAGATCTCGAGTTTCGGCCGGGGCCCGTGTTCACGAACCTGCTGCTTGCAGACGAGGTGAACAGAGCCCCCGCGAAGACCCAAGCCGCGCTCCTGGAGGCGATGCAAGAGCGACAGGTGACCGTTGACGGAGTCACGCGCCCGCTCGACCGGCCCTTTCTGGTGGTCGCAACGCAGAACCCCATCGAGTACGAAGGCACCTACCCCCTGCCAGAGGCGCAGCTCGACCGCTTCCTCATCCGACTGTCCGTCGGCTATCCGAACCCTGATGACGAGTGGCGTGTCCTGGAGCATCGGATCGACCGCCAGACCGATGAGGTCCACCTCGGAGTTGTGATCGATGGGGCGACGCTGCGTGCGATGCAGCGAACTGTGGAAGGTGTCCACGTTTCTGAGGCCGTCGGCAGGTACATCGTCGATCTCGTTGCTGCCACCCGGACACGCAAGAAAGCCCAGGTCGGCGCGAGTCCGCGAGGATCGTTGGCCATCATGAAGATGTCACGAGCGCGTGCCGCAGTTGACGGGCGGGACTTCGTGACACCGGACGATGTCAAACATGTGGCGATTCCGGCGCTCGCACACCGCATCATCCTGCGTCCCGAACTGTGGGTTCAGGACGTCCGGGGCGAAGACGTGGTCAGGGAGTGCCTCGAGACAGTCCCGACTCCTCCCTCGGTTCCTCCCGGCGAATGAGCCGGCTGTTCTCGCCGCGCTTTCGCAGCTATGTGGTGGTGGGAGTCGTCGCACTCGTGGGCGGTCTGGCCTTCGGACGCCCCGAACTCGTTGCGGTTGCGGCGCCGTTCATCGTGCTCGTCGGGCTAGGTCTGACGCGCTCTGCCGACCTGACACCGGTCGTCGAAGCGCGGCTCGACAGGGATCGGGCACTCGAGGGGGAGGAGGTGTGTCTGGGAGTCACGGTCACCTCTCCGCCGATACGGTCACTGGAGATCTCCATCGACCTTGCCGGGGGACTCACCGTCGCACCGAACCAGGAAGACAGCCGGATCACCGTCATCGATCGGGATCGCGTGGTGATACACCAGTCCGGAGGTGCCGCGACGTTCGATCTTCGGCTGTCTTGCGAGCGTTGGGGCGCCTACCGTCCAGAGTGGATCCGGCTGAGAAGCCGGAGAGGCTTCACCCAGTTCGTGCATGTCGGCCTCTTCCCGCTGCACGTCGAACTGCGCGTCTACCCGCGGACGGAGACGTTGCGGGAGCTCTTTCAGCCCTTCGAGACGCAGCTCGGATTCGGAGATCTCGTGTCACGCCGGAAAGGTGACGGTCTCGAGTTCGCCGACATGCGAACCTTTGCCCCCGGTGATGACCCACGGCGGATCAACTGGCGTGCCAGCGCCGCGGGGAGGGGAGTGTGGGTCAACGATCGCCATCCCGAGCGAAACAGTGACGTGGTTCTCCTCGTGGATACCCTGGCCAGCGCCCGTCGAGGGGTTGGTGCGGTGCTAGACCTGGCGGTTCGGGCAGCGGCGGCAATCGCAGCAGGGCATCTGGGTCGTCACGATCGCGTCGGCTTGATCTCGTTTGGTGAGCCGATTCGATGGCTCGAAGCGGGCATGGGAGACGCCCAGCGCTACCGGATTCTCGACACTTTGATGGAGGCGCACATCCGGCGACAGTTGCTGTGGCGGGGGGTGCGGGTGGTGCCCCCGGGAGCGCTGCCGGCGAAAGCGCTGGTCGTCGGTCTGACAGCGCTTCTGGATGACCGGGCAATCGACGCGTTCGCGGAGCTGCGCGGGAGGGGCTTTGACGTAGCGATCATCGAGATCCCTCCGGAGGCGTTGCTGTCGGAGCCGGAGAAGGCTGCTGATCGTGTTGCCCGTCGCATCTGGGCGCTCGAACGAGAAGCGACCCGAAGTCGGTTCGCGCGCCATGGGATCGCGGTCGTGCAGTGGGACGAACACCGGCCACTGCAGCAAGCCTTGGCAGATGCACAGCACTATCGAAGGAGTCTTCTTCGTGCCCGAGCATGACGTCATCGTCGATACTCGCCGGAATCTGGCGACGGTGTCGCTGGGGGCGATCTCCATGGCGGTGGTCGTGGTTCTCGGTGTTCTGGGCGCCACAGGTCTGGCCCCGTTGCGACTGCTCGGGTTCGTCGCTGTGGCGTTGCTGGCCTTGGGGTTGACCGTGGGAGCCCTCTGGCCGATCAGTGCCAGTGCCTTCCTCCTCACTGCCGAGTGGACGGTCGGGTTGACTGCGGGTTCCGTGCGGGGGGAGTTGACCCCGTACCTCGCCGCGGGTCTCTACCTGTTGGTCGAGTCGGCGGTCACGGTGCTCGAGCGGAGAGGCGTGGTCGAGGCCCCTTCGGAACCGCTCGCAGGGAGGGTCGCAAGCGTGATCGCTACGGCGGGGGGTGTCTGGGTGGTTGCGGAGCTCGTGCTCCGGGTCGGCCGGCTCGGAGTGTCGGCCGGAGCCCTGACCCAGGTGGCCGCCGTGTCCGCTGCGGTTGCCATCGTGGCGACGCTCGCCTGGTTGCTCCGGACACGTGCCTGAGCCGGCTCTTGGAGCCTCACTCCCGTCCGGCAGCCGTCTCGAGGGCTCTCCGGTCGGTGATCCTGATCTTGCGATAGCCGGTGTCGGCGGCTCCGTCTTCGCGAAGCTCCCCGAGAGCTTCGTTGACCGTTTGGCGACTCGCTCCCAAGAGCGTGGCGATGGCCGACTGGGAGAGCTTCACCTCTCCGAGCCGATCCGCCTCGTCGAGGAGGAGCTCTGCGACCTGTTCCTTGACCGTGCGTCGCATGAGGCGCAACACCCTGCGTTGCGTCGACTCCAGCTGGCTCAGGCCCGCAACCAGCCAGCGGAGCGTGATGAGCGGGTGGTCGACAAGCGCGGGCATCAGTCGATCCCGGTCGAAGCGGAACACTGAAACCGGGTCCACGGCTCGGGCCGAAGAGATGTAGGGACGTCCTTGAAACATGGCAATGTCACCGAGCACCATGGCCTCCGTGGCGCGACCGACGACACGCTTCTCCGTTCCCACGGTTCTGTAGAGCTCGACGTTCCCTTTCAGAATGACAAACGCGTGGGAAGCGACCTGTCCCTCCTTGAACAGGTGCGTGCCCGGGTACTTGTCGATCACCTCGCCGGTGTGGGCAAGCGCCTCCAGGTCGGCAGGGCTCAACGGGAGATAGTCGGTGCGTCCGAAGCAGCGCGCCAGCCAGGCGAAGTGCTGTTGATCAGCTAGGTCCATGTTCTCACCTCCGTTCCTCCTGCTCCAACGCGACCTCATGGTGCCTTGTTCCGTCGTCTCCACGACAAGTGACGGAAATCCGACATTGTCGGCTGGAAGTCAGAGTCGGTCCGGTTGGCGAGGGAAACATCGATCAGGAAAGAGGGAAACCATGGAACTGTTGCACGCACTGCTTGCTGCGACGATCGGCACCGTCGCGATGACGTTGTCCAGCTCGACGGAGATGCACTGGCGCCAGCGGCCGGCGAGTGTCGTGCCGGGGAAAGCGACGAACAAGATGCTCCGCATCGTCGGTGTGCCTGAACTCGAAGGCCGCAGCTTGCAGATTCTGTCCGAGTGGACCCACTGGGGGTACGGGACCGCCTGGGGAGTGATCTTCTGGCTTCTCGTCTCGAAGGCAGAGCTCCCCTTGATAGGCGGCGGCGTGGTCTTCTTCCTCATCGTGTGGCTGTTGGAGCAGATCGAGCTGCCGCTGTTGAACATCGGGGTCCCACCATCGTGGAAGTGGGGGCTCAAGGAGAACGTCATCGATGCATGGCACCACGTCGCCTACGCCGGCGGCACGGTGATCGGCTATTGGCTGATCGGTCTCGTGTCCTGAGCCACAAGTCACGTAGCGCCGGGAAGAGTGTCCGCACCGGAGAGGTTGTCATGGCAATGAACAGAAAGACCATCGGCATCGCATTGGCCGGCATCGCAGTGGTGGCGCTCGTGCTGGCGTTCGGCGGTGGCGATGACGGGTCGGCTGCCGGGGAGGCGCCGCAGGGAACGCCCGCCCCCGAGGTGAGCTTCACCTACTTCGACGGCAGCCAGGGAACGCTCGCCGACCTCCGTGGCAAGCCGGTCATCTTGAACTTCTGGGCATCGTGGTGTCCGGCGTGTGTCGCCGAGATGCCAGGGTTCCAGAGGGTGTTTGAGCAGTTCGGTGACAGACTGACGATTCTGGGACTCGACGTGCAGGACACCCGCGACGCTGCAGAGGCTCTTGTCGAACGCACCGGTGTGCAGTATCCGCTGGGAGATGACCCCGACGGCACGCTGCTGCAAGCATTCGGGGGGATAGCCATGCCGACGACCGTGTTCATCGACGCAGACGGGAACGTCCTCGATTCGTTCAGCGGCTTTCTCACCGAGGATCTCCTGAGCGAACGCATTCAGACGCTCTTCTTTGGCGGCTGAGATATGTCGGCGGCAGTGGGCTCTCCTCACCGATCGGCTCTCCTGCGCATCGCCGCAGCCGAGCTCCTCGTGCTCACCCTCTGGTTCTCCGCGTCCGCAGTGGGCAGTCAGTTGCAGAGCGTGTGGAAGCTGAGCGACGGACAGGTCGCCGGGTTGAGCATCGCCGTGCAACTCGGCTTCGTGGTAGGGGCAGCGGTGATCGCCGCGTCGGGTCTGGCAGATGCCGTGGCGCCTCGCCATCTCTTCGTTGGATCCAGCGTTGTCGGTCTGGTTGCGAATGGAGTGTTGGTCTTGCTTGGCCCCGGCGACGAGGGGGTGGCGCTGATGCTGCGTGCTGTGACCGGGGCGGCGCTCGCCGGTGTGTATCCGAGTGGACTCGCTGCCATGGCCGGGTGGTTCAGGGGATCGAGAGGCTCGGCGCTCGGTGTGCTGGTCGGAGCTGTCACGATTGGCAGCGCGATGCCCCATCTCGTGCACGGCGTCGGATTCGACTGGCGTGGCGTCGTACTCGCCTCGTCGCTGATGGCCGGAGCCGGCGCGGTGCTGATGAGCCGCCTCCGGCCCGGTCCGTTCGTGGCTACGCCGGGCAGATTCTCGGTGACACAGATCCGCAGCGTGGTTGCCAATCGTCGTTTTCGTCTTGCCACAGCCGGATACCTCGGCCACATGTGGGAGCTGTACGCCATGTGGACGTGGACGGGAGCGTTTCTGGTGGCTTCGGCGGCGTCAGGCAGCCGTACCTACGGCCCTGTTTCGGTGGTGACGTTCTTCGTCGTTGCCATCGGTGCTGTGGGGGCATGGGCGGCAGGACGGGCGTCAGACCGGAGTGGGCGAGCTGAAGCTGCCGGAGGTGCTCTGGTGCTGTCAGGATTGGCGGCCATGGCGTCTTCCCTTGTTTTCGGAGGTCCGGCGATCGTCGTCATCCCGCTCTTTGTGCTGTGGGGGTTCGCCGTCGTCGCGGATTCGGCCCAGTTCTCCGTCATGGCGACCGAGAGCGTGCCGGACGAAGTACGGGGAACGGCGCTGGTCGTTCAGACGGCGCTCGGGTTTCTCCTGGCCATCGTCACGATCCAGGGTGTTCCCTTGATCGCCGGCGGTGTTGGATGGCGCTGGGCGTTCCTGATCCTCGTCCCCGGGCCCGTTCTCGGTGTGTGGGCGATGGTTCGGTATCGCGCAGCCGCGCGGAGCTCCGATGGTGCTCCGGCAGCATCTCACCCCGATGTGGTCTAGGTGGGACGGTGGGCATCAGTGCGACGCCAACGCCTCCTGAGCGGTGCGATAGCCGAGCTCGAACATCGCGCGTGCGTCGGCAGCGCTCAGGTTGAAGTCAAGGGGGTCTCGGTCGACGGTCATCGTGATCGTGTCGCCGACGTTCGCGCACAGGACCGGGAGATGCTCTCGAGCGGCGATACCTGAAGTCACCACCGCGGCCGCCAGCGAGAGCGGGCCGCGGATCTTGTGATGTGTATGAGGACCGAGCGGCTCGGCGAGGCGAAAGCCCAGTACTTTGCGTTCGAAATCCGCAAGCTGAATCGGGTACTTGGAAGCGAGACCGCCGTCGACGAGGTCGGCAAGGTCACCGGTGCCTCTGTGTCGCAGACGTATCGGCCTGAAAACGAACGGGACGGTCGCAGAAATGCGAACGGCCCTGGCGACCGAGAAGCCTTTGGGGTCGATGCCGTACTCTGACAACCCGCCAGGGAAGACGACGCCCCTGGAGTGGGTCAGGTCGGTGACGACGATCCGCAGAGAACGGTCGGGAAGATCACCAAAGGTGGAGATCCCTTTGGCAGCGAGCAGGTCACTCCACGTCGCCTCCAAAGCGTCACCTTTGTACATCCCCTTCCACAGCAGGACCGAGAGGTGCTTACCGATGAGTGGGATCTCGCCGATGGGAGCAGGGTCGAGCAGGCCCGGCCAGTCGAGGGAGCAGACGGTGTCGCGGAGCTCGTCGCTGCTGTAGCCGGCGACGAGCAGAGAGCCCACGAGTGCACCGGCCGACGTCCCGACCGCCGCATCGAAGACATGTCCTGCGTCCATGGCGGCTGCCGCAGCTCCGGCCAGGGCGATCCCTTTGACACCGCCACCCTCGAGAACGGCGAGTGTC
>CBEVHI010000033.1:0-14177 GCA_965549635.1 uncultured bacterium
CTGCGCAGCGGGAAGGCCACAAGTGATCCGACGGCCCCACCCCGCTCTTTGACCAGTTCGATCGATGCGGAGAGCGACACCGTCCCCGTCATCAGATGAAAGAGCGCCAGTGTGCCGATGAACGTGAGAGCGGCGCCGGTGGCAATCCGTCCGGAGGGTGACCTCCGTCCGTCGGCGATCAGCAGGACCCCGAGCCCGGCCAGCGCCGGCGGGACCGCATAGGACCAGAGGCCGAACAGCAGCTCGAGTCCGGCAATCGTCCACCGGCCGGCGGGTCCTGCCTGGCCGATGAAGGCCAGAGACAGGAGGACGGACAGGACGATGAGCACCATGCCCCATACGTCGTCCGTCTGTCGCCCGAGGTGTTGACGGATGCGAGTGCGTAGCGCCGCGAATCGCGTCGCCAGCGACTTCTTCTTCGGCGCCTTCGAACGGCCGCGCGTCGCGCGAGGTGCCTGTTTCTTCTTCCGAGACACCCGCTTCCGCCCGCTCGCTCCCCGGCGGGTGGGTGTCCGGGTTGCCATGTCGTCATCGACTCTACACCCCGCCTGGAGTGGGAACAATGATTTGCGCGCGGGGATGCGCGCTCTGCGCGCGAACCGTTGCGCTCAGGATTCGAGCACCACCGAGATGACGACCGGCTTGCGCGCGGTTTCTTCTCGAACGACACGGCGAACCGCGCTGCGCATGGCCCTCTTCACCTCAGCAGCCTCGCACGGCCCCTCCCTGGACCCGAGCTCGACGACGATGGCATCTCTCACCTTGGTGAGCACTGCCGTCGGATCCTCCATCAGCCCGTGGCTGTCGAGTTGGGGACCGTAGGTGATCACCGCTGTGCCGTGTTGGACGCCGACAGTGGCGATCACCACTCCGTCGTCGCCCAGGTGCTGACGGTCCCGCAGCACCGAAGCACCCACGTCGCCCAGTTCGGAACCGTCGTAGTAGACGTAGGCGCCGGACACCGCACCCCACTCGACTCGCGTCGACTCGCCGTCGAGGACGAGCGCGTCGCCGTCCTCCAGGGTGAACACCTCGGGAACGCGCATCTCACGTGCCAGGTCGGCATGCGCGTGCAGATGACGGTACTCCCCGTGTACAGGGACGAACGCCCTCGGTCGCACCACATTGAGGAACGTCTTCAGCTCGTCCTGGGCACCGTGCCCGGACACGTGTACGTGAGCGTTGCGGCCGTGATAGACCGTCGCACCCGAGCGCCACAGTCGACTGATCACCCGCGAGACCGCGGCTTCGTTCCCCGGTATCGGCGTGGCGCTGACCAGCACCGTGTCGGTCGGGTCCAGGTCGATGAACTTGTGACGGCCCGATGCGATCAGGGAGAGTGCAGCGAATGGCTCGCCTTGACTGCCCGTCGAGATGACCATCTGCTTGTGCGGAGGGAGGTCGACCAGATCGACGATGTCGACGATGCGGTCCTCAGGGATCCGGAGGACCCCGAGATCCCTTGCGACACCGCTCACCCTGTGCATGGAACGTCCGAGGAAGGCGATCGTGCGTCCGCTTGCAAGCGCCGCGTCTGCGATCTGCTGGACTCGGTGCACGTGCGATGCAAAGCACGCCGAGATGACACGTCCCGGGGCATGCTGAACGATTTCACGAATCGGCGTAGCCAGCGAAGTCTCCGACGGGACGAATCCTGGTTGCTCGGCGTTGGTGCTGTCTGCCAGCAGAAGGCGGACCCCGTCGCGACCCAGCGCGGCGAACCCTGGGAGATCGGTCGGCCGGCCGTCGATCGGGGTCGGGTCGAGTTTGAAGTCTCCGGAGTGGACGATCAATCCTTCCGGAGTGTCGAAGGCGACACCGGCACCTTGCGGGACACTATGGGAGACCGGCACGAGCATGAACCGAAACGGACCTTCCTCCACCCACTCGTTGTCGACCATCGTACGAAGGTCGGCCTCGACCCCGGCCTCTTCGACCCGCTTGGCCGCGAGAGCCATCGAGAACCCGGTCCCGTAGACCGGGACGTTGACCTCGGCAAGGAACTGCCCGAGAGCTCCGATGTGGTCCTCGTGGCCGTGCGTGACCACCACACAGCTCACGTCCTGCTTGCGTTCCACCAGCCAGCCCCAGTCGGGAAAGACGAGGTCGACGCCGTGCATGTGCTCTTCGGGGAACATCAGCCCGCAGTCGATGAGAGCGATCTTGCCGTCGTGCTCGATCGTGGCACAGTTGCGCCCGATCTCACCGAGTCCGCCCAGGAATGAGACGCGAACACTCATAGCTGCTGCGCCGTTCCCAGCGCCCGCTCGATCGCGACGACCGTCTCCGAAGAAGCCGCCTTCAGCGGAAGCCTCGGTTCCCCCACCGGCCCCCAAAGCGCGTTCAATGCAGCCTTCACGGGTGCCGGGTTCGGTTCGAGGAAGCAGGCGTAGAACAGCGGGAGCAGCCCTGCGTTGAGCCGCACCGCCTCTTGGATGTCTCCGGCTTGAAACGCTGAGACCATCCGCTTGATGTAGACGCCGCCGATGTGGGAGGCAACCGAGACCACTCCGACCGCCCCGACGGTCATCATCGGAAGGGTGAGGCTGTCCTGACCGGAGTAGATCGCGAAGTCGTCCGGAAGGGCCATCCTGGCCTGCGCGGTGTGATCGAGGTCCATGACAGCGTCTTTCACAGCGACGATCCGGGGGTGCTTCGCGACCTCCACCAACGTCGGGATCTCGATCAGCCGGCCGGTTCGACCAGGGATGTTGTACAGCAGCACGGGCAGTTCGGAGGCATCGGCGATGGCGGTGAAGTGCGCCACCAATCCGGCCTGGGAAGGTTTCGAGTAGTAGGGAGTGACGGCCATCACGCCGTCACAGCCGACATCGGCAGCACGCTTGGTGAGCTCGACCGATGTCGCCGTGTTGTTGGTCCCCGTACCGGCCACGACGGCCGCCTTGGAGCCGACGGCCTCCACGACGGTTCGGTAGAGGGCGACCTTCTCGTCTGCCGTCAACGTGGGGGTCTCGCCGGTGGTGCCCGTCACGACGAGGCCGTCCGACCCGCTCTCGACGAGATAGGTCGCCAGGTTCCACGCCTGCTGATAGTCGACGCTCCCGTCGGCGTCGAAGGGAGTGATCATGGCGGTGAGTACGTCACCAAACGGTGCCATCCGTGTGCCTCCTCCGGTCACTACCTGCAGGCTAGTGGTCCGTCGCTCAACCTTCGCTCCCCTCCACAGAGGAACGTTCTCACCGGACATCGTCGATCCCTCCCTCCGGACCGTTCTGATTGAGGGCTGCCGCCACTACGCTTCTGGGCTTATGGAAACCACATTTGTCAAAGATGTCGACGCTGCCGGTTTCGCCACCGATGTTGTCGCCCGCAGCCATGAGGTCCCCGTCGTCGTGGACTTCTGGGCCGCGTGGTGCGGCCCTTGCCGGGTGCTCGGCCCCACGCTCGAGCGTCTCGCGGATGAGTTCCAGGGTGGGTTCGAGTTGGCCAAGCTCGACGTCGACGCTAACCAAGCGTTGGCACAGCAGTTCCAGGTCCAGGGCATCCCCACGGTGATCGCTTTTCGCAACGGTGAGGCCGTCAACCGCTTCACGGGAGCGATCCCGGAGCCGCAGATCCGAACCTGGCTGCGTGAGATCATCCCGTCCGCGGCAGATGAGAAGGCCGCGGCAGCGCACACCGCCCTGGTTTCGGGGCACGCAGACATGGCCGAACAGCTGTTTCGGGAGTCCCTCGCCCTCGATCCGCTCCACGAAGCGGCAGCAACCGGTCTCGCCGAATTGCTCATAGAGAAGGGCAGCGCCGACGAAGCGCTCTCCGTGCTCGGTCCCCTTCCGCCGACGCCAGATGTTCAGCGGCTCCGGGCCACGGCGCGGATGGGTGCCGTCGACACATCCTCGATCGACGATCTGAAGGCCAAGCTCGCCGGCGATCCGGACAATGGAGTACTGCTCGTCCATCTTGGAAAGGCGTTGGGTGCATCCGGGAACACCGAGGAGGCGTTCGACGTGCTCTTGCGCGCCGTCGAACTCGGCGGGGAGCCCCGCGAGGAAGGCCGGACGGCCATGCTCGACATGTTCGAGGTGCTCGGACCCGATCATCCCCTCACCGGTCTGTACCGTCGCAAGCTCGCCAGCGCGCTGTTCTGATCACCTACGGGTAGACCGTCGCCAGACCGGCAGCGTCGATGACCCCGCGGGCGTCACCGACGATCGGTACGAGGTGGCGCACGAGAGATCCATCGACCGTCATGGCGTCGAGCGTGCCCTCTGACGCGTCGCAGCCCCGCCAGGCATGAATGGTTGCCACGCCGTCGACGACGTCGACGAGTCGGTATCCATCGATCCCTTCCATCCACGGGGTCTCCAGCCACGAGCCTGTTCCGTCTAGAGGCTGCAAGGTCTCCAGTTGCGACGCTCCACAGTCGCCTGCCCATTGGAGCAGCGTTCGATCCGCTGTGGGCCACGCGTCCACGAACCCGAAATCAACGACATCGGGGTTTGGATCAGGTGCGGTCAGTGCCTGCGGCTCGGCGCCGTCGGTCCGGATGAGCCAAAGCTGGAAGTGGTAGAGCGAAGGGTCATCTTGCCGGCAACGGGCGAGCACGGTGTTCGCGTCCCACCAGCGCACCGGTTCACAGATAGCGTCACCGGGAGCGGCAAGCTCACGGATCACCTCACCGCCGATGTCGACGTAGGCGACGCCGCCGGCGTGGCCGACAACGACCGTGGACCCTTCGTAGCCGTACAGCCAGCTGAGTGTGTGTGACCAGCCCGTGTACGGCTGTGAGAACAACCTGGACAGCTTCGTGCCGTCGTAGCTCTGTCGATCGAGCCACTCGGTGGTGCCGTCACTGTTCCAGACGATGAGGTGCTTTCCGGTGGGCCTGGTCAGCCCGGCCAGAGGCCACGGACCATCGAGCGTGCCCGTATCGGGGACAGAGACCAAGGCCGACGACCCTGTTTCGAGGTCGACGAGCATGTGGACTGCCTGCCAATCAGGGCTGCTCCCCACCCCGAGGAAGCGAAAGCCGGCCGTGTCGGCGATCGAGTACGGTCCCTCCCCCACCGGCCAGGTCGCCGCTTGGTACAGGTCCCCGTTCGGGGACACGACGTAGGCGATCACCGGACGTTCCGAGACATCACCGGGCCCCGTCGGATTCGCTCGCGACGAGTCGTACAGCACGACGTGCCACCCGGGACCTACCTCGTCCCACGGGATCTCATCAGCCTGGCGAGCTTCAGGGACGTTCTCACCGACGATCACCGGTGAGGTTGTCGTCGTAGTAGTCGTAGGGACCGTGGTCGTAGCGCCGTCTTGTGCAACTGTCGTGGTTGTGGTGCGACCGGTGGTTGCTGTCGTGGCCGTGGTCGTGGGGGTGGTCGCTTCTGTCGTCGGCGACGTTGCGACCGAAGCCGTCGTCGCTCCCGCACAGGCCGCGACCAGCAGAGTGAGCGCCGCGAAGAGAGCTCTTGCCTTCACGGTTCGAGGCTACACCCGGAGCTCGCGGGATCCGGTACCCTGGCGGACCCCCATCGAGGTACCCATGTCGAAGCAATACGCCAAGCCGCCCGAGATCACGATCGATCTCGCCAAGACCCACACGGCCACGGTGCACACCAACCACGGTGACATCGAGATCGAGTTCTTCGCCGAGGAAGCTCCGCAAACCGTCAACAACTTCGTGTTCCTTGCCGGCGAGGGCTTCTTCGATGGAGTGATCTTTCACCGGGTTGTTCCCGGCTTCGTGATTCAGGCCGGAGACCCCACGGGCACGGGACGGGGAGGTCCGGGGTATCGATTCCGGGACGAACTCGACCATCCGCGGCCGTACGCACGGGGAACGGTGGCGATGGCGAACGCGGGACCGAACACGAACGGTTCACAGTTCTTCATCTGTCTGCAAGACGTTGGCCTTCCCCACGCCTACACGATCTTCGGCAAGGTCACCAAGGGAATGGATGCCGTCGATGCCATCGCGGCGACACCGCTGCGCGGAGAGCGACCCGTGGAGGATGCTTTCATCCGTTCCTGCAGCATTTCCGTCGAGTAGCTCTGGGGAGCGGACTCCGTCAGAGGAGCGAGTCCAACCCGACCGTGACCCCGGCCATCTCGCCGATGTTGCGGATCGCCAGCAGCACCCCCGGCAGGAACGCCGATCGGTCGGTCGTGTCGTGGCGAATCTGCAGCACTTCACCTGCGTTGCCGAACACCACCTCTTGATGGGCGAGCAGACCTGGCAGCCGGATGGCATGCACCGGCACTCCGTCGATCCATGCTCCCCGAGCTCCGGGGACCAACTCGGTCGACTCGACCGCCCGCCGCTGT
Source organism: uncultured bacterium (assembly GCA_965549635.1). Classification (GTDB taxonomy): domain Bacteria; phylum Actinomycetota; class Acidimicrobiia; order Spongiisociales; family UBA4744; genus CBEVHI01. The sequence continues at coordinate 6,289 of CBEVHI010000033.1, forward strand.
CCGGAAGCTGCATTGGCGATGCGCGACGCCGTCGCCGCCGCCGTCCCAGACGGAGCGTCGGCCTTGCGGTCGTGGTGCAACTCGACGATCTCCGCCGCTTGAAAGTGCCGGGCCGCACTCTCGGCGAATTGCATCATCAGGATGGCCCCAATCGAGAAGTTGGGCACGATCATGCAGTTGGGCGGACCGTCTCCCCACAACCGCCGCACCGCATCGATGCGGTCCCTGGTGAAACCGGAGGTACCGACAACCGCGTGCACTCCCAGCCGGCGCCACCGTTCGAGGTTGTCCATCACCACATCGGGATTGGTGAAGTCGACCACGACGTCGCAACCCTCGATCACGTCGGGATCCGCAGATACGTCCCTCGTTCCCACGGTCCCGCCCGCCGGATCAAACAGCCCGCCGATCGAGAGGTCGTCTTCGCCTTCCACGAGCGCGGCCACCGCGCCCCCCATGCGCCCCGCCGCGCCAGAGATACCCACGCTCAACGCCACGGCGACCTCCTCATGTCGGCATCATCTCTCGCATCGCGGCCCGGACTCCGATCGCAGCAGACCGGAGACGTGGCTCCGGTGGCAGCGCACGCCGCGCGAGCAAGTGACATGTCGGGATGATAGAGGACAGCCCCCGAACGACATGCAAGGCATACCCCAGAGACGTCCTACAGTGAGTGCTTGTGACAGATGAAACCACCATCCCGGTCTGCTATCGACACCCAGGACGGCACACCCGACTGCGTTGCGCCTCCTGTGGGAAACCGATCTGTCCGGAGTGCTCGGTCGACACGCCAGTCGGTCAGAAGTGCCCGGAGTGCGCCCGCTCGACGACGAGAGTCATCAGCGGAAGGGCAGCAGTAACGAAGCTGCCACCGGTCACGGCGACGCTGCTGGCAATCAACATCGGTCTGTTCATCTTGTCCTCGGTCGTGCCTTCGACCTTCTCATGGCTCGCCCAGGCCAACGCCCTCATCCACGCGGGTGAGTGGTGGCGACTGATCACCGGTGCCTTTCTGCACGGTGGGATCATGCACATCTTCTTCAACATGTATGCCCTGTGGCTGTTCGGCCCCCAGATCGAACGTCAGGTGGGATCAGCGTCTTTCGCCGCGCTCTACGCGGCATCGCTCCTCTCCGGATCGGCACTGTTTCTGATCCTGGTGCCCTCCGGGGTCGCCGTGGGTGCGTCGGGGGCGATCTTCGGCCTCTTCGGCGCCTGGATCGCGGCGTCCTATCGGATCCGGCACACGCCTGCGGGAAGGCGAATGTTCCAGCAGCTCGTCGTTCTCCTGGCCATCAACCTGGCGCTGCCCTTCTTCATCCGTGGAGTGGCGTGGCAGGCCCACGTGGGAGGCCTCCTCGCCGGTCTCGCCATCGTATTCGCGTGGCAGCGACTCGGCATGAACAGGGCATCGGCGGGGGCTCGCGTCGCTGTCGCACTCGGCGTCGCTGCGCTCGCTCTCCTGCTCTCAGCGGCTGCCGCCCTGGTCTGAGGACACCGGGTACTCCGCCTCGGCCGCAGCAGATCCACGCCTCCGTGGCGGTTCCCTGCCCGACGTGAGACAATGATCGGCTGTGACACAGAAGACGACCCTCAGCACGATCCTTCCCGCGGAGGAGCACGCCATCGAGTCCGTCGTGGCCCGATACCAGTCGGTGGCGCCTGCGGTCACTCGCTTCGCACGATCCCTGAGCGGCAACGACGAGCTCAAAGTGCTGCTCGGTCCCGACCCTTCGGCGAGCAGTGAGGAGATCGTCCTCAATCCGGCGACATTCCAGGCCGCGTACACCCGTGACGCCCCGGTGACACCTCAAGAGGTTGCACTCGCCTCAGCCCTCCACGAAGTCGTCCACCTGATCGCGACCGACCTGACCGAGCAACGGAGCGTTCCGTCATCGTGGAATCTCGACGCCGGAGACGAGCCCGTGGGCCTCCTCTCCCTGTTTGCTACTCATCCGGAGCTGGAAGCACTGTTCTTCGCGCTGGAGGATGCCCGTCAGGAGCGTTTGAACCTCGGCCACTACCCGGGAGCACTGTCCATCCTCGCCGATCTCTACACATCGGCCTACCCGTCCGCTTTGGCGAGATCGGGTCCACTCGCACAGTTTGCTCTCGCATGCTTCCTGAAGACAGGCGGATACGCCTCGAATCCCCAGGGTCTCCACCCGAACTCCGCCGCGGCGACCGCCGAGGCAGACGAGGTCCTGGAAGCCCTCTCGACGGCGAAAAGCCCGTGGGAGGTTGCCGGCGCCGCTGCCCGACTCCTGGAGATCGCCCGCCGCCATCGCTTGCTATCCGACGAGGCCACCAATGCCAAGTCGGATGCTGCCGCGATCAGCGATGCCATCGACGACGTGCGTCTCAACTCCCCCGTCGTTCAGAACACCGAGGGCTACCGCAGCACCAGGGACGCCGCCGAAGCCAGAGCCGGGGCCTCCGGTCGCAAGGCCCCTGCGCAACTTGCCGGCGAGGCATCGACCGATCAGCTCCTGCGGGTGAGTCAGGCGCCGACGGTCTTCCTCCCAACAGGACAGAAGGGGAAACTGATCGTCTCACCGTTCCCCAACCGTTTCCGTTCCTTCGCGGCCGAGGGCCATGCCTCCATGACCGAGGCGGCAAAGCGCTGGTCGATAGCGCAGCACCACGTGTCCGGTGAGCTCCACCCGCTATTCATCGCCAATCAGCGGAGAGGGCTGCGAGCAGGCTACGACGCAGGCGACCTCTCCCCATACGCTGCGCTCTTCCTGGGAGCCGGCCTCTACCGGCGCATGTATGAGCGGCGGGATCGTCCAACCCGAAGAACCTACTCGGTGAGTTTGCTCATCGACGGCTCCGCCTCGATGCTCCAGCGGGCGGGACACTGGCCGATGGCTGCAGCGACGCTCGGGGCGTGGACACTGGCGAAGCTCGCCGACGAGCTGCAGGTGGAGTTTGAGATCGCCCTCTTCAACCGTTCGTTCGCGGCGAGAAGCGATGACACCGAGCAGTCATTCACGCAACGACGTCGAAGGGCGACCGGAGGGCTGCGACAGACGAGAGGTACCGACGCTCTTCGTCTGACCAACACGGTCAACCACTACCTGATCAAGACCTTCGATCAACCATGGCGGCAAACCGAAGATCTCCTTGCCGGCCTGTTCTGGACGGCGAACGAACCGGCGAAAGCCGCTGCGGCGGCGCGGCGGCACAAAGGCGGCGCCCCACCGGTGTCTCTGTTCGACAAGGCAGCCAATGTCGACGAATACAACCTTGTGCACGCCGCAGATCGTATGGCCCGTCGCCGTACGACGGTCAGAGTCCTGGTCGTGCTCTCTGACGGCATGACCCGAGGATCGTCCTCGGCGCTCGCGATGACGGCGCGCGACGTGGAACGAACCGGCACCACCGTTCTCGGCATCGGCATCGGCGACGCTACGGTGCAGGACACGTACGGTCGCTACGAGCTTGCGAACCGTCCGGAGGACCTGACCCGGGCCATGGTCGATGGTGTACGCGGCGCCCTGCGTCGCAGCCTTGCCCTATGGGGAATCGACACCTGGTGGGGCCGAGCAGCAAGCAAACCCAAGGAGCTGACCCGTGGCTGACACCGTCACATTCACCGACCCGAGCGGGGTTGGCAAGCCGATCGTGCTGGAGACGTTCACCATCCCCGAGACCGTTCCCGACCGGGCCCAGCGAATCGCGAAGATTCCAGAGCCCGACCCGTACTACGTCGATCTGGGCATGCTGTATCGCTTTGCGGCGGTGGAACAGGTGCGACGCACGACCGGACCGGCGTTCGTCCCCCTCCACGTCGCCGTGCGCGGCCACATGGGCACAGGCAAGGACCATGACATCGAGCAGTTCGCCTCCCTGCTCCGACTCCCCTACTACCGGATTCCCCTCACCGGCGAGGTGCGTGATGTCACGCTGATCGGTTCGACGCAGCTGCACGGAGATGGCAAGGGAGGAACGGAGAGCCGCTGGGAGGATGGCGACATCACCAGAGCGTTGCGCGGTCCGGCCCTCGTCAATCTCTCCGAGCTCAATGCGGCCGGTGCAGAAACGCTCTTCGCCCTCCACGGTTTGCTCGACCGCTACCAGAGCCTTGATCTCCCCAACGGAGACACCGTTCGTCTTCGCCAGGACGTCCGCCTCTTCGGAACGATGAACCCAACCGACCTGCGCGACTACGCCGGCACGCAGACGCTCAACAAGGCGTTTGCCGACCGATGGGTGATCTGGGAGAAGGAGTTCCCCACCGTCGACCAACTGATGGCGATGCTCCAGAGGCGCTACCCGGCCTTGAAGCCGGCATTCGTCGACGCCATCGCCCGACTCGCGACCGAGGCCAACGAATCCTTCCAAGCGCCCGACGCGGGGACGAGAGTCGAGACGCCCATGAGCCTGCGGACCGTCCTGGACCGCGTACCCACCGGCCTGGCCGTCTTCGCGGACTCGGATGATCCCCTTCGTCGATCCTGGGAGGACTTCGTTCTGCCCCACGTCGACGTCTACGACCGCGACCACTACGAGACGGTGTGGAGCGCCGTGGTGCGCAAGGGTCCATCGGAACCCCCGTTCGACGAGTAGAAGTCCCGACTCACCGGCCATCACACGAACGGCCGCACCTGTTGTACGCTTGCCCGATGCGCCCCTACTCGACCGGACAAGAGAACCTGGCCCATCTGATCGACGAGCTCCTACTGGCCGCCGGCAGCGGCGAACACGAGGACCTCGTTCGAGAGCTGATCGTCTCCGCCATCAAGCTCTACCATGACCGGGCGGATCGCGGTGACGTCAAGCTGATCAACGCGGCCGTCAAGGAGATGCGTTACTCCACGCTGATCTTCTCGCGGTACCGCGACACTCCCAAAGTGACGGTCTTCGGCTCGGCCAGAACCAAGAAGGGTGAGCCGAACTACCAGCTCGCCTACGACTTCGCGCAGACGATGGTCCAGGAACGGGGTTGGATGGTCGTCACCGGAGCAGGCCCGGGGATCATGGAAGCCGGCAACGAAGGAGCAGGCGCAGACAACTCCTTCGGTGTCAACATCAGGCTTCCCTTCGAAGACTCCGCCAACCCCTACCTCGATGCCGAGCGCATCATCAACTTCAAGTACTTCTTCACGCGCAAAGTCGGCTTCATCAAGGAGTCCCACGCGTTTGCCTTGTTCCCCGGTGGATTCGGAACGATGGACGAGACCTTCGAGTTGCTGACGCTCGTGCAGACCGGCAAGAGCGACCTGCACCCGATCGTCCTCCTCGAGGCGGACGGAACCGGCTATTGGGAGACGTTCAACGAGTTCGTTCGCGAAGACCTCCTCGGCAACGGGCTGATCGGACCCGACGACCTGAGCATCTACAAGACCACGAGCAACGTGCTGGAGGCAGCGGACGAGATCTGTCACTTCTACGCCAACTATCAGTCCCAACGGTATGTTGACGGACGGCTCATTCTCCGCCTCCGCGAGGCGCCCGATCCCGAACACCTCGAGCAACTCAATGAGGAGTTCGCCGACATCGTGGCGACCGGAACGATCGAGGTCATCGAGCCGACACCTGTTGAGGTCAAGGACGACGACCTGCTCGCCTCGGCGAGGGTGGCGCTGCATTTCAATAGGCGTTCCTATGGTCGCCTTCGTCAGCTGGTCGACGCGCTCAATGACCTGGTCGAGCCGCGCCCTGTGGTTCACCCTCCTCCAACGTTCAACATCTGACCCGGCTGTCGACCGGCCGAACCGACAAGGTGCCCTCTCAGCGACGAGCGCCCCTGCCGTTGCACTATCCTGTGTCGTCGTGCGCGAAATCCTTTCCGACCTGGTAGCCGAGGAGCAGACACTCGATCAGCTCCTGCAGAAGATCGCCATCCGCGATTGGAAGCGCACGACGCCGTCCAACAACTGGTCGATCCAGGACATCGTGGCTTTTCTGGCCTCATCGGAGGAGTTCGCACTCCGAGTGCTCCAGGAAGGTCGTGCGGCCATCGACGAGTCGGGGATCTACGCATCGCTCCAGGACTTCGCGGTCCCTGGCATCGAACGGGGCCAGTCGATGCGTCCGCAGGACGTGATCGAATGGTGGCGCGGAGCAAGGGCAGCCGTCGTGGACGCCCTTTCGAGAATGGACAGATCCGAGCGGGTTGCCTGGTTCGTCAACGACATCTCGGCACAGACGTTTGCCACGGTGAGACTGACGGACGCATGGGCCTACGGCCTCGATGTGCAGACCGTAGCCGCCGTCGAAGTGGAAGATACGTCCCGGTTGCGCCACATCGCATGGCTCGCATGGAGGTCGCTACCGCACGCGTTCAAGAAAGCAGGTCATGCGTACGTCCCCGTACGGGTCGAGCTGATCGGCCCGGGGTACGCCAAGTGGGTCTACGGGCCCGAAGATGCCGAGCACCGCGTCAAGGGCTCTGCCGGCGAGTGGTGTCGCGTGGCGGTCCAGCGCCTTTCGTCAGATCAGACCTCTCTCGTCGCGGAGGGCGACGTCGCCGAGCTCGCTCTGCAGGTCGTCTCGACAGCCGTTTGATGTCGTGGCCGCTCATCGGGATGGTGCACCTCGGTGCACTCGTCGGTGCTCCTTCCTTCTCCGGGGACATGGACGACATCGTCCGGAACGCGGTACGTGACGCGACGGCGCTTCAGCAGGCCGGTTTCGACGCGATCCTGGTCGAGAACTTCGGTGATGCGCCCTTCTTCGCCGATGAGGTTCCCGCGGTCACCGTCGCCGCTATGACCCGAGCCGTGAGCTCGGTCATCGATTCTGTGTCACTCCCCGTCGGCGTCAACGTGCTGCGCAATGACGCCTTGAGCGCCATGTCCATCGCAGCAGCAACCGGGGCATCGTTCATCAGGGTCAACGTGCTCAGCGGAACGATGTTCACCGATCAGGGCACGCTCGAGGGGAAGGCGGCAGAGGTACTGCGCCTGCGTAACTTCCTCGGCGCAGACGTGAAGATCCTGGCCGACGTCTTCGTCAAGCACGCGGTTCCCCCCACCGGCCTCACGCTCACGCAGGCAACGGAAGATCTCTGTGAACGGGGAGGCGCCGACTCGCTCGTCGTGTCGGGAAGCGGGACGGGTCGCCCCGCCGATCTGGCCGCCGTGGACACGGTGCGCGGGGCGTGTGGAGGTCTCCCGGTCTACGTCGGCTCCGGAGCCACCGTCGAGACGATCGGACAGATCCTGCGACACGCCGACGGCGCGATCGTCGGTACCGCGATCGAGGTCGACGGACAGACCGCCAACCCGATCGACCCGGAACGTGCTGCTGCTCTGGTCTCTGCCGCAAGCGGTAGGTCGAGGTGAGCCCTGTCGATGTGAGCATTGATGGCCGCGTCGCCACGCTCACGATGCGCCGGCCGGAGGTCCGCAACGCCCTCACCGGAACCGGCGTTCTGGAAGGTCTGCTCGACGCTCTGCAGAGGGTCGGCGATGATCCCGACCTTTCGGTGCTCGTGCTGACCGGGGCGGGAAGCGCTTTCAGCGCAGGTGGCAACCTCAAGGACATGCAATCCGGTCAGGGCATGTTCGAAGGATCTGCGCGACGCATCGCCGAGTCGTACCGGGCAAGCGTGCTCCGACTCATGCGGACGATGGCATCGCTCGACCTGGTCACGATTGCTTCGGTCAACGGTCCAGCCGTCGGCGGTGGCTGCGATCTGGCCCTGATCTGTGACATCCGCATCGCTTCGACGACGGCGAGGATCGGCCAACCGGTCGTTGACTTGGGTCTGGTCCCCGGAGACGGTGGCGCGTGGATTCTGCCGAGAGTCGTCGGGTGGCAGCGCGCTGCCGAGCTCATCTTCACCGGCAGGTTGGTTGACGCAGAGGAGGCCCAGGCACTCGGGCTGTTCCTCGAAGTGGTGCCGCCGGAGCGGCTGGCAAACCGGGTCAGCGAGCTCG